>JBIOUP010000178.1:0-12956 GCA_044867305.1 Dermatophilaceae bacterium | reverse complement strand
CACCGACGAGGACCGAGCTGCAGCGAGGCAGCAGCACGTCGGGAGCGCCCTTGGTCATCAGTGCTCGCCGGTCCAGGAGGATGTGGTGGATGAGCACCGACATCCGCTTGCGTTCGGAGCTGAACGGGACCTCCGCCTCACGGTGGAAGTCGCGCGCCTGCGCGTGGACGTCGCCGAGCTTATGCGCCGCGACCAGAAAGGCGGCCTCGGTTGGGTCGCCTTGGATCTGCCACTCGCCATCGTGGAGGTGCAGCTGCGCGTTGTTGGCCACCGATCCGCCGATGAGGACACGCTGCGCCTCCAGCAGCGTCGCCGAAAGCTGGGCGTCCCCGGCATACTCGTCGCGGACACCTGGACGCCTGTCTCGGTGACCTCCACCTCGCCGGAAGCCGTCACGACTCTCGTCAGCGTCATCTCGTTCTTGGTCAGAGTGCCGGTCTTGTCCGAGCAGATGACCGAGGCGCGTCCCAGTGTCTCGACGGAATGCAGGTCCTTCATGACGGCGTTGCGTCGGGCCATCCCGCGCACCCCGATGGCCAGCACGAGCGAGAGGATCGCGGGCAGGCCCTCGGGCACCGCGGCGACGGCGAGGGACAGCCCCAGGAGCAACACCGTCACCATGTCTTGCGGCGTGCTGACTCCGTTGACCCACACGATGGCCGCCATGACGACGACCGCGATACCGACAACGATGATGCCGAGCGATCTGGAGACCGCGGCGACCTCGGACTGCAACGGGGACGGTTCGGCCTCCGTGCGGTCCAGCAGGTCGGCGATGCGGCCCATCTCGGTGTCCATGCCGGTGCTGACGACGACGGCCCGTCCCACGCCCTGCACGATGGCCGTGCCGCGGTAGACCATGTTGCGCCGGTCGCCCAGGGCAGCGGCCCGCGGCAGTGGTTCGGCGGATTTGTCGCTGGCCTCGGACTCGCCGGTCAGCGAGGACTCTTGGACCCTCAGGGCGCTCGCCTCCAGCAGTCGAGCATCGGCACCGACCGCGTCCCCTTCGGACAGGACGAGAATGTCCCCGCGCACCAGCTGCGCGGACGGCACCGACTCGAAGCGGCCACCACGACGGACCGTGGAGGTGGCTGCCGTCAGCTTAGCCACGGCCGCAACCGCGTCCTCGGCGCGGGCCTGCTGGACGAACCCCAAGACGGCCTTGGCCACGACGATCGCCGCGATGACGATCGCCTCGACCGGCATCGCCTCGGCTCCCTCGGCGACCCACGCCACCCCGAGATGACGATGGCCACCAAGAGCAGGTAGACGAGCGGATCGCGAAACTGGGCGACGACTCGGCTCCACAAGGCCGGCTTCGGCGCGGCACGCAGCTCGTTGAGGCCGTCACGCGCGAGTCGACGGCTCGCCTCGGGCTGCGTTAGTCCGCGCTCGGGGTCGACCCGCAGGGCGGCTGCGACGTCCGCGGCGTCGACGAGCGTCGGATCGCACGCCGCGGTCACGTCACCAGCGTCAGCGTACCGAGACGTGCACGTGGTCGAAGTGGTTGGCCGTAGCGTCACCCCGGTCGGCCATGCCGCGCCAACCGCCGCGGCCCGGATTCCAGATCCGCTGGCGCCAGATCACGTAGTCGACGTTCAGCTCGGCGGCATGGCTTTGCACGAAGGCGGCAATGGCGTCTCCGAGGGCTCGCCCAGCACCCGAGCTGTAGCTCGGAATCATGATGTCGATGGCCTGTCCGGTCGAGTGGTCGGAACCGCGCTGAGACCGGGCGCCGCCGAAGCTGCTCAGCTGCGGGTAGGCCGCACGGACGGCGTTGAGCAACTTCATCGCGTTCGCGGTGAGGCCGGCCTCCACGGCCGCGCCGGTGCGGGCCGTACTCGTGGTGAACCGGGGAGTCGAATCGGGTTGGGCGGCTGCGGCAGGCGCAGGCGCAGCAGGACTGGGTGGCGGCTGGGGCGCCGTGGCGGCCGGTTCGGGCGAGGGCTGTGCTGCACTCACTGGGCGGCGGACGACATCCCGGGACGCGCGCTGCTCGGCCATCGCCGCGACGTCGAGCTCTGGGTATTCCTCCGTCGGGATCGCGAAGGCCGCGCGTGCGCTGCGCGCGATGACCGTTGGGTCATCGGGCAGGGCGGGTGCGGCAGCGAGAGAGCTCATCCCTGCCGCGATCGCCACAGTGCCTGCGGTGACTGCGGTGCAGCGCCCGAGGACGCGCGCCGGATTGTGGCGGCGTCGGTGTCGTCCGGCAGACATTGGTTCCTCTCACCTTGCGGCGGTGCTCGTGGGGCCCGGGCCCGGGCGGGTGGCTGCCACGGGTTCCCCACCGGGACGGCCACAACGGGCAACGAGCCTACGGAGCCGTCGGTCATCCGCCAAATCCGCCGGGCCGGACGGCCGCCTTCCAATGCCGTTGTCGCGATATCGGATCCGGATGGCAGTCATCAGCAACGGCGTTACCCATGCGGCGCACTTGGCATGGGCCCGAGGGCGCCCCGGCTGCCATACTGTGGGCCGGTCCTCGTGGAAGGCTATGTCATGAGCGGACGTCTGGTGATTTCGGCCGCACTGGCCGGAGCAGCGACCATGAAAGAGCAGAACCCGGCGACACCCTATACACCTGAGGAATTCGCCGAGGAAAGCTACAAATGCATGAACGAGGGCGCCTCCGTCGTCCATATCCACGTGCGCGATCCCGATACGGGACGTCCGACCGCGGACCTGACCAAGATCGGCGCCACGGTGTCCGCCATCCGTGAGCGTTGCCCCGGGCTGCTGCTCAACCTCAGCACGGCAATCTCGCCGGAGGCGACGCCTGCCCAGCGGATCGCTCCAGTCGCGACCTACGCCCCGGAAATGGCCTCGCTCAACACCAACAGCATGAACGCCGCCCTGGCCAACCGTAGAACCGGGCAGATCCTCGCCGAGTACGTGTTCACGAACACGTTCGCGCAGATCTCCGAGTATGCCGCGGTCATGCAAGAGCATTCGGTCAAGCCCGAGCTCGAGGTCTATGACTTCGGCGGAATGTACAACGTCCACATTTTGCAGAAGCAGCAATTCAGCCCCGAGCCTCTGCACTTCCAGATGGTGTTCGGTCTCGTTGGCGGTGTGCCGTACGACGCACACAACTTCGCACGGCTACGCGAGCTCATGCCCGCCGGGGCGTCATGGTCGGTGTGCGGCGTCGGCCCGCAGCAGACCCAGGCTGGCATGACGGCGGCCGTCAACGACGGGCACATCCGTGTTGGCCTGGAGGACAACACCCGGATGCCTGGCGGGGAGCTGGCCAAGGGCAGCTGGGAGCAGGTCCAGTGGGCGGCGCAGGTCGCCAAGCTGGCGGGGCGCGAGGTGGCCAGCCCGCAGGAGGCGCGGGGGCTGTTCAACCTGCCGACGCGCTGACCGGCATACCGTGCGGATCGGCCATGACGCCACCGAGTGGGCAGTGATGCGGTTATTCGGGGCCGATAACCGCATCTAGCGCCCACTCGATGGCTCGAGTCCGGTGGCTCGCGACTGTCGGCGAAGCCCACCCAGCAGCGTTTGATTTGACGGCAATTGCCGGTAGTGAACAGATGACCTGGGCCCGCCGAGCCGCGACTATCGGCAACGGCAATCCTTCCCATGCCATTCGGCTATTACCGTCAGTCCTGACGCACTGCTTGACTTCGTCCTACGTCCACACAGGTGGCAAAGGCTGCGTGTGTGTCGAGGTCACAGGAGGACAACATGATCCGCAAGGCCACACGATTGGCCATCATCTGTATTGCGGTGCTCGCCCTCGCAACCGTCGCAGCGTGCAGCTCGTCGAGCGGTTCGTCCGGGTCGAGCACCACGGCTGCTGGCGGCACGGGCAGCGGCAACTCACCCGCCCAGTCATTGCAGGCGGCATACAAGGGCGTTACGGGAACGCCCCCGACGGTCGCCACGAAACCCAAGGCCGGCGTGAACCTTTGGGTGGTGTCCTGCGGTGAGCAGGTGCCCTCCTGCGCCACCCCGGTGGCTGCCGTGGAGGAGGCCGCAAAGCTCGTCGGCTGGACCGTGAACAAATGCGACGGACAGCTCAACCCAGGCGGGTGGGGGACGTGCATCCGTCAAGCCACGAGTGCCGGCGCAAATGTCGTCGTTCCGGTGGGTATTGACTGCCCCTCGGTGCAGGCGCCGATGCAGGAGGCCAAAGCCGCGGGCGTCAAGCTGATCGGTGGTGGCGGCACGGACTGCAACGTCGTGCCGGGTGGCCAGAAGGTCCTCGATAGCGAACGGCTGCAGCTCGAGGGCTACAGCATCGAGCAGTACTGGAACCTCAACGGCAAGCTGCAGGCCCAGTGGATCATCGGCAAGACCAACGGGCAGGCCAAGGTCCTGCTGGTCAAGTTCACCGACCCGGTCTGGGGCCCGTGGATCGCCGACGGCTTCACCAAAGAGCTCGCGACCTGCTCGGGCTGCTCGGTCGTCTCGACCCTGGAGCTGGCCAACAACGACTTCGTCAGCAACACGGCCACCTCGAAGTTCTCCACCGCGCTGCTGCAGGCACCGACGGCGAATGCCGTCGCGGTCCCGATCGGTGGGTGGATGCTGCAAGGGTTCAGCCAGGCCGTCATGTCCTCGGGACGGTTCTCGCAGCTGAGCGTGGCGACCGGCTTCGGTGATGCCGCCAACATGGACCTCATCCGCAATGGGCAGGGTCAAGGCGGCATCGTCGGCTATGCCACCGCATGGGGCGCCTACGGATCGGTCGACACGGCGATCCGGATCATCAACGGCGAGAAGGCGCTCGTCCAAGGGGACGGGATGCAGTTTGTCGACAAGGACAACAACCTGCCCCCAGCGGGCCAAGACTACACCGGCAATGTCGACTTCAAGTCCGCCTACAAGAAGATCTGGGGCATCAGCTGACCCTGCACGCGACTGCCCTCTCACCCTCGTGGTGATGGGCCGAAGGAGACCCGCATGAGCACCGCTGCCACACCGAACGAAGTGCTTCGGGTGAGCGGGCTGTCAAAGGCCTTCGGTGCGACAAAGGCGCTGGACGGTGCCGAGCTAGGACTTCGGCGCGGCACCGTCCACGCGCTGCTCGGCGGGAACGGCTCGGGCAAGTCGACGGCGATCAAAATCCTCGCCGGCGTGTACGACGCCGATGCCGGTCAGATCCGGATCGGCTTGCGCGAGTGGGACGTCAGTGAGTACTCCGCACGCGTGGGGCGGGCGGCAGGACTGCGGTTCGTGCACCAGGACCTCGGCTTGTTCGACGACCTGTCCGTGGCCGAGAACTTCGCGCTCGACGCCGGCTGGCCGCAAGGCCCGGTCGGCCGGATCCGGTGGCGAGACCTGTACCGCCGCGTCGCCGGGCTGCTGGCACGCTTCGAGATCCCAGCCGATCCGAAGACGCCGACCGGCCAGCTGCGACCGGCGCAGCGGGCCATGGTGGCGATCGCGCGGGCGCTGCAGGACGTGCCCGAGGACAGCCATGAGGACCACAGCATCCTTGTCCTCGACGAGCCGACCGCGACCCTGCCGCAGCACGAGTCGGAGGTCCTCATGCAGGCGGTTCGGCGCCGGGCCGATCTCGGCCAGACCGTCCTCATGGTCAGCCATCGGATGCAGGAGATCCTGTCGGTAGCTCATGACGTGACGGTCTTCCGAGACGGGCGCAGCGTCACCACGCTGGTCGACGCCTCGCCGACGGAGGACGACGTCATCGCGCTCATGACGGGTAAGGCATTGGCGACCACGCTCGAAGCACACACCCCCGCGCCGGCGGGCGGACCGGCCAGCGACGACAAGCCGGTCGTGTCCGTGCGTGAGCTGGCGTCGGGACCTCTGAACGGAGCCACGCTCACGGTGAACGCCGGAGAGATCGTCGGCGTCACGGGGTTGGGGGGCAGCGGCCGGACCTCGCTGCTGAAGACGCTCTTCGGAGAGCATTCGCCGCGATCCGGGGAGATCGTCATCGACGGGCACCGCCAATCCGGCCGGGAGGACGTCAAGCAGCGGATGGCGCTCGGCGTCGCTTATATCCCCGAGGACCGGGTGGGGGAGTCCGTGTTCATGGACCTCACGCTGCGCGAGAACCTGTCCTCGTCTGTCCTGCGCCGCTACTGGGGACCCAGCGGAATGTCCCGGCGCCAGGAGCGCGCGGCTGCCGACCAGCTCATCCAGCAGTACGCGATCAAGACCCAGTCCGCCGAAGCGGTCATGACCGAGCTGTCGGGAGGCAACCAGCAGAAGGCGATCATCGCCCGGTGGTTGCAGCGCGAGCCCCGGCTGCTGCTGCTGGACGAACCCACCCAAGGCGTCGACGTCATGTCCCGCAAGGACATCTACGACACCGTCCGTGCGACGGCGGCCCGAGGGTGCGCCGTCCTGGTGAGTTCCTCGGACTTCATCGAGCTGTGCGCCCTATGCGACCGGGTGCTCGTCCTTCGCCAGGGCAAGGTGGCTACGCAGCTGCGCGGGGATCAGCTCGAGCCGGACAACCTCGTCGCCGCCACTCAGTCGTCCGCCACACCGACGACGCCGACCTCTACGGGAGCCCCGCAATGACCGACCCATCAGCCGTGCAGGACCAACGGCCGGGCACCGACATCCCGCCTCCAGAGGAGGGGCGCGCGAGCGAGGCGGCTCCCACAAAAGGAACCAGCAAGCTGCGGATGCGCCTGGAGCAGAACGCGCTGCTCATGTTGCTGATCCTCGTGATCGTGTTCTTCGCGATCCTGCCGGCCAGTCGGGCCACCTTCGTCTCGCCGGCGAACCTGTCGGTTCTGCTGGGCAACCAGTCCACCGTGGCGCTGTTGTCGCTGGCGGTCATCCTGCCCCTCGTGAGTGGCTACTTCGACTTCTCGGTGGGGGCGATCGCGGCCACCTCGACGGTGCTCTCGGCTGGCTTGATGTCGCGCAACGGGATACCGCTGTGGCTGGCCATCGTCATCTGCCTGGTGATCGGGGTGATCATCGGCAGCGTCAACGGGCTGCTCGTGACCCGCTACGGGCTGAACTCCTTCGTCACCACCCTTGGTATGGCGACCCTGCTGGGCGGTCTCATCCAGTGGTACACCGGCGGGCAGACCATCTCGACCGGCATCTCGCCGGCCCTCATCGCCTTCGGCTCCGAGACCTGGTTTGGGCTGCCGAAGATCGTCTACGTCGTCATCCTCGTCGCCATCCTGTTGTGGTTCATGTTCACCCACACCCCCTATGGCCGCTCCCTGTACGCCATCGGGGCCAACCCACGTTCGGCACAGCTGGTGGGGATCCGGGTCAACAAGTACGTCCTCATCTCGTTCATGCTGGCCGGGCTGCTCAGTGCGATGACGGGGATCCTGCAGCTGGCCAGGTTCGGCAGCGCGACCGCGGACACCGGCAACAGCCTGCTCTTCCCGGCCCTCGCCGCCGCCTTCCTCGGCGCGACGTCGGTGCGGCCAGGGTTCTTCAACGTCGTCGGCACCATGATCGGTCTGCTCTTCGTCGCGGTGAGCGTCAGTGGTCTCACCCTGGCCGGGGCCCAGGCATGGGTCAGCCCGGTGTTCAACGGTGCCGCCCTGCTCGCCGCGGTCGGCCTGTCGACCTACCTCGGACGCAAGCGCGGCGCCGCTCGTTAGGTTCGGTATGCCGGTGGGCCCGCTACGCGCCGGCCTCGCTCGGGTCGGCCCTGGGGACCCGGAAAGGGGTGCCGTCGGGCCTGCGGGCGCCCGGAACACCACGGAACGCGTAAGGCTCCGGGTCCCATCCCGCCTGGATCAGCCAGACGACGCCGGCCTCTTCGGAACTGACCGCACGCAGGAGGGTCTCGGCGACGACCCGCGTGTCGATGATGGGGTAGTCGACGCGGGCGAAGGAGTCGCGCAGCTGGTCGATGATCCCCGTATCTGCGAACCCCGGGCACAGGGCGTGCACGGTGATGTTCTCCTTGGCCAGCTCCAGCGCCGCCGAGCGGACGTAGCCGATGACGCCGGCCTTGGTCAACGCGTAGTAGGGGTCACCCGTCATGGCGACCAGCCCGCCCAGAGAAGCGGTCACCACGATGTGCCCGCCGCCCCGCCGGCGCAGTGCCGGGATGGCTGCCTGGGTCCCGAAGGCGACACCGTCGACGTTGACGCCCATGATCTTGCGGTACAGCCCGAGGTCGAACTCGGCCAGCCCACGGTGCAGGCCGATGCCGGCGTTGAGGAAGGCGATATCCAGTCCGCCGAAACGCTGCTCGATCTCCGAGACGGTCCGCACATTCGCCTCGTAGTCGCTCACATCCATGATGACCGGCTCGGCTCCGAGCTCGGCTGCCGCCGCGGCAGTGGCGTCTGCGTCGATGTCGCAGAGCGCCACTCGCGCACCGTGTTCGAGCAGGATGGCGGCGCCGGCTCGCCCGAACCCGCCGGCCCCCCCGGTCACCATCGCAACCTTGCCCGTCAAGTCCACCTGCTCGGCCATCGAATCTCCTCAGCAACCAACGTGCACCGGGTCACGAGGCAAGGTAGTGGAACCCGTCGTCGCCAGCTCACCGCGCTCGCGGTCGTCCTCCAGGCGCACCGCGACGTCGTACAGCAGCTCGCGCAGCCACACGCCCGCCGGCTCGTGTGACCGGCTCGGGTGCCAATGTGCTGCTTCCACGATGTTGACCGGGGCGAGCGGTGTCTCGACGACGGCGAGACCGAGGGGTGCCTGGCAGCGTCGGGCGAGGCGGGCCGGGACGAAGGCGCACAGGTCGGTGCCACTCACGGCATACGGAAGCGCGAGCAGGTTCGACACGAGCACCGGCGAGCGCGGCACGACCCCGGCCTCCTCGAGCGCGGACTCCAGCGGTCGGCGGGACGACCCACCGGCCAGGATGTTCGCCAGGGCATGCGGCATGGTGTTGAGGTCCTCGATGGTGAGCCAGCCGTCGCGGACCCTGGGGTTGTCGGCGGCGACGATGCACACGATCCGATCGCTGAAGAGCGGCTGCGAACGGCCCGGCAGGTCAAAGCCCAGCGGACCGACCACGAGGTCACGCCGCAACAAGTGCCGCTCGAGCAGGTCGCGGTTGGTCGGGATCATGTCGAAGGCGATGCTCGTGTGCGGGGCCTGGGCGGCGATCGCCCGGCTCAGCGGCTCGGCGAGGACCGTCATGGCGTAGTCCGTCAGGCTCACCGAGAAGACCCGCGAGACGGTGCTCGGCCGGAACTCGCGCGCCGAGCCGAGCAGGCGCTCGGAGGCGGCCACCGCGTCGGCTACCAGAGGGCGAAGCCGTTCGGCGAGCGGAGTGAGCTCGAACTCCCGGCCGTGCCGGACGAGCAGCTCGTCGCCGAAATGACGACGCAGGCGAGTCAGGGCGCCGCTCATGGCGGGCTGGCTCATGGTCATCCGGGTGCCGGCATGCGTGAGGTTGCGCTCCTCGAGCAAGGCGTGCAGCGCCAACAGCAGGTTGGCATCAACGCTTCGTATCCGCTCCGACACCGCCCCTCCTTGGACCCGTGCGGCCATCGTAGGCGCTCGACGTGCGCTGGTGGGGACGGCAGACTGGGGCGTGCGACGGGAGGAGACGGCGCGGTGTCGCTCGGCGGTTCGGATCTCAACCTGCTGGTGGCCTTGCGGGTGCTGCTTGAGGAAGGCAACGTCACGCGGGCGGGAAGGCGCCTGGAGATGAGCCAGCCGGCCATGAGCGGGGCTCTGACTCGCCTACGGCGCCACTTCCGCGACGAGCTGCTCGTGCGCAATGGGCGGGAGTTCGAGCTCACGCCGTTCGCGCGGGAGCTTCTGCCCGAGGTCCAGGAGGCGTTGCGGCTCATGCGTGCCGCGTTGCAGATCGACGTCGCGTTCGACCCGCAGACCAGCGACCGCACCTTCCGGCTCACGATGAGCGACTACGCCCTGTCGGTTGTCCACGCCCCCCTGCTGGAACGGGTGCGCAAGCGCGCCCCAGGCGTTCGCCTCGAGGTTGAGCCGCTGGGGCCGGACGTGCGTGAGTCCGACCGGGTCCTCGTCGACCACGACGTGCTCGTCGGTCCGCTGGGGTACGGCTTCCCCGGCGTGTCCAGACCGTTCTTCCGCGACCGCATGGTCTGTCTGGTCGACCACCAGAACAGCCGGTTGGCCGACGGGCGGCTCACCATGGCAGACCTCGCGGCGCTCCCGCACGCCGTCGCCTCGTTCGGTCGCTACAACCTGACGCCTGCCGACCGGGTGCTCGGGGAGCTCGGCGTGGACCGGAAGGTCAACATCGTCGTGAGCGGTTACCTGCCGCTGCCGCACGTCATCGAGGGCACGGACATGGTGGCTGTGCTTCCGGAGCGGCTCGCGCGCCGCCACGAGGGGTGGGGCGGGCTGGTGGCCGTCGAGCCACCTTTCGGCGAGGCGGTGCTCTCGGAGGGTTATTGGTATGCCGCGCATCGAGAGGCCGACGCGGCATACCGATGGTTCTTCGCTCGTCTCGACGAGGTCGCGGCTGCCCTGGCGCGCTGACCAACGCGAGCCCTCAGGTCGCCGGTCGTCCGCGTTTGCGCTAGATTGCGCCCGCCGTCCGTGTTGTCCCTTTTGTTGTCATCGGTGCCCAGGAGGTGTCGTCCATGGCCCGGTTCAAGCCTGGATTCGTCTGGTGCCCACAGCTGCTGCCGGTTGCGTGTGTTGCTGCACTCGTCGCAGTCGGCACTGTCTGTGCCGCGCTGCCGGCGCTCGCCAACGCGGGGACGGCGCCGCGCGCCGTCACCACCCCGACGGCAACCGCCTCGGCGACGATCGACAGCGATCCGACGACCGGAACTCCGACGCGGACCTCCGAGCCCGACGCCGGCACGTCCGCCGACCCCTCCACGGAGGCGAGCCAACCCCCGATGGCTCCCGTGGTGACGCCTAGCCCGTCCGTTTCGACTGGGGCCTCGGCACCCCTCGGACCGGGCGCCGACACCCGGCTGCTCCAAGTCGCGGCCCTGACCACGACCTCGGGGACGTTACGTGCGGCCCAGACCGGGGCGCCTCTGCGCAACAGTTGCGTCGCGTATGTCTCGGCCTCCGCTCCTGCGCCGGCACCGGTCAGCTGGCGCAACGTCAACTTCGACGGGACCTGGTCCTTCGAATCCGATGATGCCGGGCCGTTCTACGTCGCTTTCTACGTCACCTCGAACGGGGACTGCGGCGGCGCCATCCTGGCCGCGCCCGTCCCGTCCTGGTTTGCCAACCAAAGCCTCGGCCAGACCTTTGCGCGAGACTTGGTTCCGCCTGATGGCGCATCGACGGTACCGGCCGGAACCGCCGGGGTGACCGCATGCCTGGGCGAGCAGAACCTTCCGACGGCCTGCGCCACCCCGGACGCCGTCATGTCCGGGCTCGTCGTCACAACTGGTCCGCAGCCGGTCGCCCAGGCCTGCATCTACCTGCTCGGAACCGACGGCGCGTTCGCCCAGGCCATCACCGACAGTGCCGGGCGCTGGCAGATCACCGGATTGCCGGTGAACTATCCGGTGGTCGTCGGGGTGGTTCCGCCGTTCACCGGCCAGAACGGGCCGTGTGCGTCGGACGGCCCGCCACCCGTGCCAGGGGCCGGTGCGCTGCAACCGGAGATGTACCAGAACATCTGGGTCGACCTCAGCGACCAGGACCTGCTCAACGCACCGTTCCAGTGGGGCCTCGTGCACGGCGCCACCGCGGTGGCCAACAGCCACGACGGCATCGAGGTCTGCCTGACCACTGACCCGGGCACCGTTGTTCCGCGACCCGGCTGCACTGTGACGCCCTCCCAGTCCACGACGCCCCCGGCACCCACGACAGGGCAGGCGGCCAGCGTGGAGGTCCAAAGCGCGACCAGTGGGTCCATGCCCAACACCGGTGTCCCAGTGGCGGTCGAGCTGTGGACGGCCCTCGGGTTCGTGTCCGGCGGCGTGCTGCTGCTTGTGGTTCTGCGCCGTAGGCGAACCTGACGCGCCCTCGGCTGCGGCGACCGGCACAACTGTGCCGATCAGACCTCCCGGCCCACCCTCGCGCCCGCGGCGATCGCGTGGAAGATCAGCCCGGGTTCGTGGGCGTCGCCGATGTCCCGGACGTCTGGTGCGCAGTCGGCGAATTCTTGCTGCGCCTGTCGATTCGGCGTCAGGGGAAGCGCGGTGATGACGGTGTCCGCTCGTACGATGCGGCTCGTGCCGTCGGCCATGGTGACCACCAGGCCCTCGTCGGTCACCTCGTCGCAGCGCACCTCGGACAGGATCTCGACGCCGTGGTCGGCCAGCCAGTAGAGCAGGTAGGGCTTGAGGAAGACGTCGACCATGCCGGCACCGATCTGCTCGGGCGAGCCAGTGTCGACGATGGTGACCCGGCGACCGCAGTGGACGAGGAACTCGGCGGTCTGGCAGCCGTGCAGGCGTCCTCCGATGACGACGACGTCCTTGCCGACCATGGGGAGCCATATCCCTGCGAGGCGGCGCAGCCGCTGGGGGCCGGTGGCCTTGAGGGCGAGCTTGACGAGACGGTGCAGCCGCTCGCCGGTGAGCACCTTGCGGTGGTCGATGCCCGGGATGTCCGGGACCTCGTGGCGGCCACCGGCGGCCAGCAGGATGACATCGGGCTCCAGCTCCCGTGCGATCGACGCCGTCGCGGGTATGCCGGTGTGCACCTCGACCCCGGCCTTGCGTACCTGCGTGGCGAGGTAGTCCGCCAGGCTCATGAGGTCTTCCCGGTGGTCGCCCTTGACCAGGGAGGCCACTGGCAGCGATCCGCCGAGCTTGCCCTCCTTCTCGTAGAGCACCACCCGGTGCCCCCGCTCGGCCGCGACGCGTGCCGCTTCCAGCCCGGCCGGTCCGCCACCCACCACGAGAACCGTCTTGCGGGTGGGCGCCGACGTGATCGCGTACTCGCGTTCGCGACCAAGCGACGCGTTGACCCGGCATACCACCGGTTGGAAGTGCTCGCCCGCATCGAAGCAGGTCATGCACGAGATGCACGGGCGGATGTCGTCCAGGCGGTTCTGCAGGACCTTGCCGGGGGCCAGCGGGTCGGCGAGCAGGCGCCGGTTCATGCTGATGATGTCGACGAAC
>JBIOUP010000177.1:0-6427 GCA_044867305.1 Dermatophilaceae bacterium | reverse complement strand
CGAGGCTGTCGGCGAACCGGGCGACGTGGCGCAGCAGCTGCTGGGCGTCCTGTTGTGACCAGTCGGCCAGGACGGCACGCAGCCAGCGCCCCCGGGCGGCGGTGATCTCGACGATGGCTTGGCGGCCCTCGTCGGTGAGGCTCAGGATCTGCACCCGGCCATCATGCGGGTCCGGCGCCTTGGCGACCAGACCATGGTCGACGAGATGGCTCACCTGCCGGCTCACCGTCGACACGTCGGCATGCACACATCCGGCGAGGTCGGACACCCGGCGCGGCTCAGCAGCCAGGTTGAACAGCACCGGGAAGTGAGTGTGGTCGACGTGCGGATGCGGCGCCGGTGCATGCTGGCGCATCGAGATGAGCACCTTGACCAGCCGGACCAGCTCGTCGCCGAGGCACTGCGTCGTGCCCTCGTCGATCGGCATGACTCCCCCTTCAGCCCCGCGGCTTCCGACTATCAGTTGCATGTGTCATGCAACTATACATCGGTAAACTTAGGCTTACCAAACCCGGTGACATATCGGGCGAACAGTATCTGCCTCCGGTCCCACGAGAAGTCCGTAGCTGCTGTCGTCAGCCCGGGATAGCAGCGTCTCATGGCAGGTCGTCGACAGGGCCGGCATGGTCGTTGAAGCCCTGGCCCGGTCAGGGCGTGACCGGCAGGCGTTCCAGCACGGTCCGCGCCAGGTCGGCATCGCCGGTGACCGTGAAGTGCAGGTCGTCGACGGCGCGGCGCCCGGCGGCCCGACGGGTCAACGCTTCGGTGCTCAGGACGATGGTCGTTCTCGGCCCCTGCGGCATCGCGGGGTCCTGACCGGAGGGGCCTCCCGTGAAGAGCGCCTCGCCCAGGGGTCGCCCGTCGGCACCCTCGACGACGCGGACCCCGCCGCGCGCCGCCACCGGGCCGGTGCTGTCGATGATGACGACGTCGCCGACCGGCACGGCAGCCCGCCGGGCCACGATGACCGGCAGGGCGTCCAGGATGCTCTGCACGAACAGTGCCGCCGCGGGCGAGTCCAGGTTGCCGGGCCGCCCGAGCGCGACCCGCAGGTCCTGCTCATGGCACCACACGTCGATGGTCCGAATCGAGACCGCGGTCAGGGCCGGCCGCGGGCCGAATGGGCCGTCGATCACCGTCTCGGGCTGCAGGGCAGGGTCTCGCAGGTGGCTCAGGCGTCGCGGGAGCAGGCTGGCGAGCTCGCCGACGACGTCTGCGCCGGGCATGCCGCGCCGAGCCTGGATCCACGTCTCGATCCAGCGGGTTCGTTCGTCGCGAACGTGGCGCAAGCCTGAGACGTCGACATCGGGTGCCTTGGCGCCTTCGAGGTAGGACTCCAGACCGACGATGTGGCTGAACTGGTCCTGCACCGTCCATCCCGGGCATTCGGTCGGCAGCTCGAAATCGGCGGGCGTGCACGAGGAGCCCAGGTCCAGCACGGCTTGGGCGGTTTGCGCGAATGCATTGACGACCCCGGCGAGGTCAGTCGGCGGAGCCGGATGTATCGGCATACCTGCACTGTACTTAGGCTTGAGGCATGTCCGACGTGCGCGCGGAGCGCTCGCTGCCCCGCGCCCCGGCGCTGCGTGCCGACCGGGCCGCGATCCTGCTCGTCGGCGCAGCCGTCGTGGCCGGTGTGATCGCCCTCGCCGTAGGTGGCGGCGCAGCAGCACCGGTGCAGGGCGTCGATGATCCTGGGGCACTCGTCCGCTGGGGACTGCCGCTGGTCCGGGCGGTCCACGACCTGGCGGCGGCGGCGACCGTGGGCCTGCTGTTCTTGGCGACCGTGGCGGTACCCGACCGGGCTCCCGAGGCCTTCGCCCGAGCCACTCGGGTCGCGGTCGTCACCGGCGTTGTCTGGGTCGCTGCCGGACTGGTCGGCGTCGTCCTGGGATTTGCCGACGTCGCCGGAACTGCGGTCGGCAGTCCCGGGTTCGTCGCCCAGCTGCAGGCCTTCGTGTGGTCCGTCCTGCCGCTTCGAGAAGGCCTGATCAGCGCGGCATTGGCGGCGGTCGCGGTCACCGTGGCCGCGCTCGCCACGTCGCGAAGGGCGGTCGGCTGGGCCGGCGGACTGGCCGTGCTGGCCCTGCTGCCGCTGGCCCTGGCCGGGCATGCGGCGGGCAGCTCGGCACACGAGACCGCGGTGAACGCCATCGCCTTCCACCTCGTGGGGGCTGCGCTCTGGGTCGGTGGGTTGGCGGCGCTGGTCGTCCTGCGGACGCCGCTCGGCCCTTCGCTGCCGGTCGTCGTGCGGCGGTACTCGACCGTGGCGCTGTGGTGCTTCATCGCGGTAGGCGGGTCCGGGGTGGTGAGCGCGTGGGTCCGGGTGGGCTCGCTGGCTGACTTGTGGACGGCATACGGAGCGCTCATCGTGGCCAAAGTCCTGGCCTTCGGTGCGCTCGGGGCGCTCGGGCTGAGCCAACGACGTGCGGTCATCGCGAGGCTCGACGAGCACCCGCAGTCGGGAGCCCTCTTCGCCCGGCTCGTCGCGGTCGAGCTGGTCGTCATGGGCGCGGCGATCGGTGTGGCGACCGCGCTGGCGCGCACCGGCAACCCCAACCTCGACCAGCCGGCGGCCTCGTCGATGGCCGAGGTGCTCACCGGCTTCCCACAGCCGCCGGCCCCGACGGCCAGCTCGTGGATCACCATGTGGCGCTGGGACTGGCTGTGGGGGACGGTCGGCATCCTCGCCATCCTGCTCTACGTAGGGGCGGTCGTGCGGCTGCACCGGCGCGGCGACCGCTGGCCGGCGGGCCGGACCGTGCTGTGGGTGGCCGGCTGGCTGGTGCTCATCTGGGCAACCAGCGGCGCCCCGGGCATCTACGGGCGAGTGTCCTTCTCCTGGCACATGGTCGGCCACATGGTCATCGCGATGGTGGTGCCGATCCTGCTCGTGCTGAGCGCGCCCCTCACCTTGGTGCTGCGGGTGCAGCCCAGCCGCACCGACGGCACCTACGGGGTCCGCGAGATCCTGCTGGGGCTGGTCCACTCGCGCTACCTCAGAGTCCTAGCCAACCCGGTCGTCGCTGCGGTCGTCTTCTTCGCCAGCATGGTCGTCTTCTACTACACCCCGTTGTTCGAGCTGGCCCTGACGACCCACACCGGGCATGTGCTGATGGTCGTGCACTTCCTGCTGTCCGGGTACCTGTTCGCGATGGTCCTCGTCGGTGTGGACCCCGGCCCGCGCAGATGGGCGCCCGCGCTGTGCCTCGTCGTCCTCTTCGCGACGATCTCCTTCCATGCCTTCTTCGGGGTCGCGCTGGCGCAGGGCACGACCCTGCTCGCGCCTGGCTTCTTCGGGGCGGTCCGTATGCCGTGGGTGCCCGACCTGCTCGCCGATCAGCAGCGGGGCGGCGCGATCGCCTGGGGCATCGGGGAGCTGCCCTCGCTCGCCCTGGCGCTGCTGGTCACCCTGGCCTGGGTGCGCGCCGATACCGCCGAGGCCCGCCGGCACGACCGGCAGGCCGCCCGGGACGGGGACGCCGACCTCGCGGCATACAACGCGCAGCTGGCTCGCCTGGCCGAGCACGACGCGAAGGTGGCCGCCCGAAGCACGCCGACGAAGGAACCGCGATGAGGATCGCCGTCGTCCAGCTTTCGTACGCCGACGAGGAGCCCGCCGCAACGAGAGTCGAGCGGGTGTGCGACCTGGTGACGGGACTGGTCGGGCACGACCTGGTCCTGCTGCCCGAGCTGTGGTCGGCCGGCGGCTTCTCCTACCGCGACTGGCCGGACCGAGCCGAAGGCACGGGCGGATCGGTCGCCGAGCGAATGTCCGCCGCGGCTCGCGCGGCCGGGGTGCTCCTGCACGCCGGGTCCATCGTCGAGCGCAGCGCCGAACCCGGTCCCGAGGGCAAGGTGCTGTGGAACACGTCGCTCGTCTTCGGACCCGACGGCGACCAGCTCGCGGCATACCGCAAGATCCACCGGTTCGGCTTCGGCGAGGGCGAACCATCGCTCATGGAGGCGGGCGAGGACGTCGTCGTCGTCGACCTGCAGGTGCCGTCGGGGGAGCAGTTCCGGGCCGGGCTGTCCACCTGCTACGACCTGCGCTTACCGGAGCTGTACCGCAGGCAGGTGGACGCGGGCGCCACCGTCTTCCTCGTCCCGGCCGCGTGGCCGGCGGCGCGGGTGGCCAACTGGGACCTGTTCACACGCGCCCGGGCGGTCGAGGACCAGTGCCTCGTCGTGGCGGCCAACACGGCCGGCACTCATGCGCGCACGCCCATGGGCGGGCTGTCGCGGGTCGTCCTGCCCACCGGCGAGCTGGTCGCCGCGGCCGGGCCGGACGAGGAGGAGATCCTGTCGGTGCACGTGGACCTGTCCATCGTGGCCGAGACCCGCGAGCTGTTCCCGGTCCTGCGCGACCGGCGCCTGTTCTGAGCCCTTCGTTCGCCGGCCGATGCCGGGATTGTGACAGAGTGACGGCGTGGACCGCGATCGATGGGCCGACGCGCTGCGGGTCGGCTCGCTGCTCGTCGTGGTTCTCGGGCACTGGCTCATGGTCACGGTGACCCCGGACGGGCAAATCTCCAACGCGCTCGTGGTGTTGCCGAGCCTGCAGCCGCTCACCTGGTTCTTGCAGGTCATGCCGCTGTTCTTCCTCGTCGGCGGGGTGGCGCACACCTACTCGCTGGAGTCGCTGGCCCACCGCGGTGGCAGCACGCGGGGCCGGTATGCCGGGTTCGTGCAGGCGCGGGCCGCGCGCCTGCTGCGCCCGACGCTCGTGTTCCTCGCCGTCTGGGTGCTGCTGGGAGTCCTCGCCGAGCTCGCCGGGTGGACCTCCGGGCCGCAGGCGGCGCTGGTCACCGCGGCCCTCGTGCTGGTTCCGCAGCTGTTGTGGTTTGTCGGCATCTACCTCGGGGTTGCCGGGTTCGCTCCGGCCATGGTTCGGCTGCACCTGCGTTGGGGGGTCGCGGTGCCGTTCGTCCTGGCCGTGGCGGTCTGCCTGGTCGACCTGGCCCGGTTCGCGGGCGGGATCGCCGTCGTGGGCAACCTCAACTTCGCATTCGTGTGGCTGGCCCTGCACCAGTGCGGCTTCCTCTGGCGGGACGGCCGGCTGACCAACCGGCTGGCCCTCGCTCTGCTGGTTGTCGGCAGCGTCGGTCTCGCTCTGGCGGTGACGGTGGGGCCCTACCCGACCTCGATGGTCGGGCTGCCCGGCGACGACGTGTCCAACATGTCGCCGCCCACCGCCGCCCTGCTCGCGCAGGGGCTGGCGCTCATCGGGCTGGCTGCATTGGTCCGCGGGCCGATGCGCCGGGCGTTGATGCGTCCGGGCCTGTGGCGCGGGGTGGTCACGGTCGGCGCGTTCGCGATGACCGCCTTCCTCTGGCACCTGACTGCCCTGCTGGCCGTGCTCCTTGGGATGCGCGCCTACGGGCTCACCTCGCCCGAGGTCGGCACGGCCGCCTGGTGGTGGACCCGTCCGGTGTGGTTCCTCGTCCTGTCCGTTCCGCTAGCGCTGCTGGTGGCGATGTTCGTGCGGTTCGACCGCGGGGCGGGTGCGTCCCGGGAGCCCGTCCACGAGTCACGGGCGTGGGTCGATCCGCTGTCCGGGCTTGCTGTGGGAGTGCTCGTGTTCGGCATCCTCATGGTGTCCGTGGTCGGCGTCGACATCCTGGGCAACCACCCGCAGTTCTTCCTGTTCGGTGACATCACCCCAGCGACGGCCTTCGCGGTCTTGCTCACCGGCCTGGCGCTGTTGAAGCTCGCCGCTCCACGCCACGCGGCGACGCGAGCTGCCGGGCTGGCCCAGGTCGCTGACGAGGCGCCCAAGCCTGTCGTTGGCCCTGGTGGTACCACGCGGCACCAACCTACATACCTTCTCGTCCCTTCCTCGGAGCCGGCGGACACCGTCCCCGAGGCATGGACCCTCGCGGGAATGCTGCATCCTCCGCGGACGGCATACCGCAAGCCCCGACGGCGCCTCCGGTTGCCGCCAGGAGTGCCAAGCGCCGAGACTCTGTCCCGCGACGACCGGTTCTGAGGTGCGGATCTACATCGACAGCAGCGCATTGATCAAGCGAGCGATCGAGGAGCCGGAGTCGGACGCCCTCGATGCGGAGCTGGAAGCGTACGTGGCTGACAACGAGATGTTGCTCGCGTCGTCATTGGCGCGGGTCGAGGTGACGCGCGCCATCCGTGCGGTGGCTGATCCCGAAACGGACGTCACCGCCATCATCGACGCAGCGCTGTCAGGGATCGCGGAGCGCTCCATCACCGCGGACGTGGTGAGCCTGGCCGGCGGATCGGCCCGAGATCACGCGGAGTCTTGATTCGGTTATTCTCGCGACCGCGGTGCTCGTAGACGCGGATCTGATGATCACCTCTGACAACCGCTTGGAATCGGCTGCGCGGGACCACGGGCTGGCCGTGGCCAAGCCAGTGAACCAGCCCTAGAACGCCGCTTCGGGGAGGTCCATGA
>JBIOUP010000176.1:0-9573 GCA_044867305.1 Dermatophilaceae bacterium | reverse complement strand
CACCGAGGTGAGCAGCGCGGCCATGTACTCGGCCGGGTAGTTGCCCTTGAGGTATGCCGTCCAGTACGAGATGAGCGCGTATGCCTTGGCATGCGCCTTGTTGAAGCCGTAGTCGGCGAAGGGCACGAGGGCATCCCACAGCGCCTTGATGGCGCCATCGCTGTAGCCGCCGGCCTTCATGCCGGCCTGGAAGCCGACGAACTCGGCGTCGAGGACCTCCTTCTTCTTCTTGCCCATGGCTTTGCGCAGCAGGTCGGCTTGGCCGAGGGTGTAGCCGGCGACCTTCTGGGCGATCTGGATGACGTCTTCCTGGTAGACGATGAGCCCGAAGGTTCGCCCGAGGATGTCCGCAAGCGGCTCGGCCAGCTCCGGGTGGATCGGCGTGACCGGCTGTCGGCCGGTCTTGCGGTGCGCGTAGTTGGTGTGGCTGTTGGTGCCCATCGGGCCCGGGCGGTAGAGCGCGATGGTCGCCGAGATGTCCTCGAAGCGGTCCGGCTGCATCTGACGCAGCAGCGTGCGGGTGCCGCTGCCGTCGAGCTGGAACACGCCCAGGGTTTCGCCGCGCCCGAGGACCTCGTACGCCTTGGGGTCGGTCATGTCCTTGGACAGCGCCTCGAGATCGACGTCGTGGCCGCGGTTGGCCCGTACGTTGGCGATCGCATCGTCGAGGATGGTGAGGTTGCGCAGCCCGAGGAAGTCCATCTTGACCAACCCGAGCGCCTCGCAGCTCGGGTAGTCGAACTGGGTGATGATCTGCCCGTCCTGCTCGCGACGCATGATCGGGATGAGGTCGAGCAACGGTTCGCTGCTCATGATGACCCCGGCGGCATGCACGCCCCACTGCCGCTTGAGCCCCTCCAGCCCGAGGGCAGTGGCGAGAACCTCCTTGGCCTGCTGGTCCTCTTCGTGCAGGGCCCGCAGGTCGGCGGCCTCGTGGTAGCGAGGATGACTGCGGTCGAAGACGCCCGAGAGGGGCATGTCCTTGCCCATGATGGGCGCAGGCATTGCCTTGGTGAGCTTCTCCCCCATGGCGAACGGGTGCCCGAGCACGCGGGCGGCGTCCTTGACCGCCTGCTTGGCCTTGATCGTGGCGTAGGTGACGATCTGGGCGACCCGCTCCTCGCCGTACTTCTGCGTGACGTAGCGGATGACCTCGCCTCGGCGGCGCTCGTCGAAGTCGACGTCGAAGTCGGGCATCGACATCCGCTCGGGGTTGAGGAAGCGCTCGAACACCAGCCCGTGCTCCACCGGATCGAGGTCGGTGATCCGCAGCGCGTACGCGCACATCGAGCCGGCCCCTGACCCTCGGCCAGGACCCACCCGGATGCCGTTGTCCTTGGCCCAGGTGATGAAGTCGGCCACGACGAGGAAGTAGCCGGCATACCCCTTGCTGAGGATGACGTCCTGCTCGTAGCGGGCCTGCGCCACGGCATACTCCGGGATACCGCCCGGGTAACGCGCACGCAGCCCCCGGTCGACCTCTTTGGCGAACCACGACTCCTCGGTCTCCCCCGGTGGGCAGGGAAAGCGCGGCATGTACCGCCCCTCGGCCTCGGTGAAGGTGACCTCGCACCGTTCAGCGACGAGCAGCGTGTTGTCACACGCCTGCGGCAGCTCGCGGAACAGGTGGCGCATCTGCTCGGGGGTCTTGAGGTAGAACTCCTCGGCGTCGAACTTGAACCGCCCTGGGTCCATCATCGTCGAGCCGGACTGCACACACAGCAGCGCCGCGTGGGCCTTGGCGTCCTCGGCGCGGGTGTAGTGCAGGTCGTTCGTCGCGAGCAGTGGCAGGTCCAGCTCCCTCGCGAGAGCCAGCAGCTGCTGATGGGTCTGGCGCTCGATCGGGATGTCGTGGTCCATGACCTCGGCATAGAAGTTCTCGGCACCGAAGATGTCGCGCAGCTCGGCGGCGGCCTCGCGGGCCTGGTGGTACTGCCCAAGACGCAACCTCGTGTGGATCTCACCCCCGACGCACCCGGTCGTCGCGATGAGCCCCCCGGCATACCGGGCCAGCAGCTCGCGGTCCACGCGCGGCTTGAAGTAGTGCCCCTCGAGGGAGGCCAGCGAGCACATCCGGAACAGGTTGTGCATGCCCTCGGTCGTGCGCGCCAGCAGGGTCATGTGGGTGTACGCGCCGGACCCGCCGACGTCGTCGCGTCCGGGCGCCCCGTCGTTGCCGAACCGGACTCGGGTCTTGTCCCTGCGGTGCGTGCCGGGAGTGACGTAGGCCTCGACCCCGATGATCGGTTTGATGCCGTGTTTGCGCGCCTTGGACCAGAACTCGTGGGCTCCGAACACGTATCCGTGGTCGGTCGTGGCGATGGCCGGCATCCCCATCCGCACGGCTTCGCTCAGCAGCTCGTCGATGCGGGCCGCGCCGTCGAGCATGGAGTACTCGGTGTGGCAGTGCAGGTGCACGAACGAGCGCCCACGACTCGCGGGCGGGTCGAAGGTCGGTGGCGAGGTCGGCATCGGACCGAAAGTCTAAGCCGCTGCGCCCACGCCCCCGGCGTGTCGATGCGGGGTGTCGGCTGGCGTCTCAGCAGCTGGCTCCGCGGCGGTATGCCGGTCGCCTCCGGAGCGGCCCGCCTCTTGGCGTGGTCATGCCTACGGCGGAAATGGAGCAACGCGCGGTTGGCATGACCGAGCACTGGGCAGGCGCAGACGTACGGAGGCGCAGAACCTCACTAGTCACAGCCCCACCCGTTGAACCACCACCACCAAATCCCGAAGTAACCACGGGATCCGGTGGCTACTTTGGAATTTGGTGCACCCACTGAAACTGGGGCGCTGTCGTGGGGCGCGGCTAGCGTTCAGGACCATGGAGCAGAGACTGAGCTGCATCACCCTGGGGGTAGCCGACCTGCAGCGCTCGCGGACGTTCTACGAGGCGCTGGGCTGGTCGGGCCAGGCCCTCGACGACGTCATGTTCTTCCAGGCCGGCGGGATGGTCGTGGCCTTGTGGAGCCGAGCCCAGCTGGCCGAGGACTCATGCGTCCAGGACACGGGCGGCTGGGGCGGCGTGACCCTGGCGTACAACACCCGCGACCGCGCAGAGGTGGATGCCGTTCTTCGCGAGGCCGAGGCGGCTGGCGCCGTCATCGGGCGCGGCCCGGCGCAGACCTTCTGGGGTGGCTACTCCGGGGTGTTCGTCGACCCAGACGGTCACCCATGGGAGGTCGCCTACAACCCGGGGTGGCCGGTCACCGACGACGGGCGCACCCTGCTCGGCCCGCCGTGAGGACCGGTTCTCGCCTCCTCGCCGCAGCCGTTACCGCCCTCGCAACGCTCGTCGCGGCCGGGTGCACCGTCAGCGCACCACCGCCGACGCCGAGCCGGACGACCTCGGACCGGACCTCGGCGGCCGGCTCGGCTACGACCGCCCCCGCCACCCCGGCGCCCCCGACGAGGGGCGCCCCCACAGTCGACCCGCAGGCCATGTATGCCGTCGTCACCGACCTCGCCGAGCGCATCGGGCCCCGCGAGGCCAGCAGCCCGGCATACTCGGCCGCGGCCGACCAGGTCGCCGGCCGGTTCGCCGCCCTGGGCTGGCAGGTGTCCCGGATGCCCTTCGCGGTCCCGGCCGGCACGTCCTGGGGGGCCCGGGTGCCTGCCGGCCAGTCCCAGAACGTCATCGCCACCCCGCCCGGCTTCGACCCCGCCGCGCCGCACCGCATCGTGGGGGCCCATCTCGATACCGTCCCGCAGGCCCCTGGCGCGGAGGACAACGGCTCCGGCGTCGCGGTGCTGCTGGAGCTGGCGCGCCTGGCCGGCCTGCAGCCCCCGCCGGTGCCGGTCGTCTTCGTGGCGTTCGGAGCGGAGGAGCCGCGCGGCTCGGGAGAGGCATGGCACCACGTCGGCTCGCGCGTCCTCGTGGCGAGCATGGGATCTGCGCAGCGCGCCGCCCTCGCCGGCATGCTCAGCCTCGACCGGGTCGGCGTCGAGGCCGACGAGCTGCCGGTCTGTCATGGTGGGCTCGCCCACGGCGCGGTCCGCGCGGATCTGCTGAGCGCGGCTGCTCGGGTCGGTATCCCGGCCCGGGCGTGCACGGACCGGGCCAGCGACCACTGGTCCTTCGAGCAGGCCGAGCTCGACGCCGCGCGCATCGGCAAGGTGCCCTACCCGGGGTACCACTCCCCGGGCGACGTCCCGAGCGTCGTGAGCCCCGTGCAGCTGCAACGGACCGCGACCGTGGCGTGGGCGTGGCTCAGCTCCCCGAGCTGAAGGGCGCGTCGCTGCTCGCGCGCATCAGCTCGAGCACGCGCCCGCCGCGTCCAGCATCCACCTCGCGCGGCGCGAAGTCCGGCCCGATGACGTACGGGACCAGCTCCAGGGACATCAACCGTCCACCCCACGCGACCGCCTCGAGGAGCACGCCCTCCTGGACCTGCCAGGAGGAGTCCATGTCGAACACGAAGTTGCCCAGGGAGTGCACGAGCAGGCGCTCGCCCACCACCTCGATGCCCTGCACCCAGTGCGGATGCCCGCCGACGACGAGGTCGGCGCCGGCGGCCAGCAGCGCCCGGCCCAGCGTGCGTTGCGAGTCCTCCGGGACGTTCGTGTACTGCGTGCCCCAGTGGCAGAGGACGAGCAGCAGGTCGACCTGCGGACGCAGCGCCCGCACGTCGTCGGCGACCCGCGCCATCGCCGCCTGGTCCAGCGGGCCGGTGCGGGGCGGCATGTTCACCCGGTTGGTCCCCGGCGCTTGGGGCCCGGCGGCCGGCGACTCCCCGATCGAGTCGGTCGCCACGACACCGACTCGTATGCCGTGTGCCTCGAGCACTGCGGGGGCCCGGGCCGCGTCGAGGTTGGCTCCTGCGCCGACCGGCGCGATGCCCATGGCCCGCACCCGGTCAACCGTCTGGACGAGAGCACGCGACCCCCAGTCACCCACGTGGTTGTTGGCCAGTGAGAGCACATCGAAGCCGGCGAGCTGCAGCCCCTCGACCACGCGCGGATCGGCGGCGAACGAGTCGCCCCCCTGCGTCGGGGCCCCGTCGCGCGAGAGCGTGGCCTCGAAGTTGCCGATCGTCACGTCGGCGGCCGCCAGCCGCGCCGCCATCGGGCGCAGCGGCGCGGCGAAGTCACCGTCTCGAGCCATGGCGGCCCCCACCCTCCGGCCGAGCATGACGTCACCGACAACCGCAATCCGGGTGACCGGCCCGACCGGCTGCGCCGGGGTCGTGATCGGGTATGCCGTGGGCTGGCCGATGGGGTCCACCCCCGCCACCCGCAGCGCCCGGACCAGGGCAGACGCGGCCGCAGCGGGAACGAGTGCGAGGGTGCCGGGGTCGGCCTGCGCTGCCGCAACCGCGTCGGCATCAGTGCCCAGCAGCACCGCGCCCTTCGCGGCCACCCGTGGCCCGGCCACCAGGTGCAGCGGCGCGCTGGAGTAGCCGAGTGCGGACCAGTCGCTCACCTGACCCGCTAGCAGCGCCTGGACAGTAGCCGTCGGCAGGTCTGTGGCGGTTCGGGAACGGTGCACGAGCAGGGCGAGCGGCCCCTCCGCCTCCGGCGCGCTGGGTGCTTCCGAGCGGATCTGCGACTGCGTTGCCGGTGCCGATGAGGTGCTGGTGGGGCCGGGGTTCGTCGCTGCGGAAGTGCACGCTGCCAAACCAGCGATGGCAACGGCGAGCAGCCAGCCGCGGCGAGCGGACATGCGCGATGCTAACCGGCGACAGCGCGCGGATCTCACTCGCGGGCGCGCTCCAGCGCGCGCGCGAGGTCCGCGGGGAGCGGGCAGGTGTAGCTCACCCACTTTCCCGTGCCCGGGTGTTCGAAACCCAGCCCGACCGCGTGCAGCCACTGGCGGTCCAGTCCGAGGCGCGCGGCCAGCTTCGGGTCCGCCCCGTACAACGGGTCCCCGCAGCACGGGTGATGGACGGCCGCGAAGTGCACCCGGATCTGGTGGGTGCGGCCGGTCTCCAACGCGATGTCCACCAGCGCGACCCGCCGGAAGGCCTCGACGACCTGGTAATGCGTAACGGCGTGCTTGCCACTGTCCATGACGGCGAACTTGTACTCGTGGCCCCGGTGGCGTCCGATCGGTGCGTCGATGCTCCCCACGAGCGGATCCGGCAGGCCTTGCACCAACGCTTGGTAGGACTTGCGCACTCGTCGCGTCTTGAACGCGCGCTTGAGCCGGCTGTAGGCCAGCTCGCTCTTGGCGATGACCATCAGACCCGACGTGCCGACGTCCAGCCGGCTGACGATGCCCTGTCGCTCGCTCGCCCCGGACGTCGAGATCCGGTATCCCGCAGCGGCGAGTCCACCGAGCACGTTCGGGCCGGGCCAGCCGACGCTCGGATGCGCGGCCACCCCGGCGGGCTTGTCGACCACGACGAGGTCGTCGTCGTCGTGAATGATGCGCATTCCGGGCACCGGCTCGGGGCGGACCCCGACCGAGCTGGTCGGAGGTGGCCCAGGAAGAGTGACGTGCAGCAGGTCGCCGGTGCCGACCCGGTCCGACTTGGCCGCGGGGCGGTCGTTGAGGGTGACTTCTCCAAGCGCGACGAGCTCGGCCGCCTTGGTCCTCGAGAGGCCGAACAGCCGCGACAGGGCGGCGTCGAGCCGCTCACCCGCGAGCCCGTCCGGGACCAGGACCGTCCTGGTGTCAGCGGTCATGCTGGTGCTCGCGGCGGCCGTCGATGCCGATCCCGCGCACGGACAGCACGACGATGAGTCCAGCGGCCGCCACGATGGCGATGTCGGCGACGTTGCCGATGAACCAGCCGTTGTAGTCCAGGAAGTCGACGACGTGACCACGGCCGAAGCCGGGTTCACGAGCGAGGCGATCGGTGAGGTTTCCCAACGCGCCGCCGAGGATGAGACCGAACGCGCAGGCCCAGCCGAGTGAGCCCAGACGCCTGCTGCTGCGGATGATCACGACGAGGACCGCAACGGCCAGTAACGTCAGCAGCCAGGTATTGCCCGTGCCCAACGAGAACGCGGCCCCGGGGTTGCGGATGAGCTCCAGCCTGAGCAAATCGCCGACCACCTGACGTGGCGGCGCGCTGGTGAGAGCGGCGACCGCCCAGGCCTTGGTGGCCTGGTCCACCACGTAGACGCCGACCGTCAGAGCGACCAGCACGAGATAGGGGATCGGTGAACGTCGAGACGTGCCGGGTCCGTGCGGGGCTGGCTCGCCCTCGCCGGGTTCTGCGGCGTTCAGCCGCGCTCCGCCTTCTCCTTGCATGTCCTGCACAGGGTCGCACGTGGGGCGGCCTGCAGGCGGAACTTGCCGATCGGCTGGCCGCACGACTCGCACACCCCGTAGCTGCCGTCGTCGAGCCGCTCCATCGCATGGCGACTCTGGGCGAGCTTCTCGCGCGAGATGTTCGCCAGCGAGATCTCCTGGTCGCGTTCGTAGGTCTTGGTCCCGGCGTCGGCCTGGTCGTCGCCGGAGCCGTCGCCCGAATCGCGCATGAGGCCCTGCAGGTCCTCCTCGGCGATCTTGAGGTCATGCATGGCTCTGCGGATGTCACGCTCGAGCTCGCCACGGAGCTCGGACAGCTCCTCATCCGTCCAGGGCTCCTCGTCCTGCAGCACGGGCAGGGCGACCGAGGCGCTCGCAGACGACGCCCGGCTAGCCCGCGAGGTGGCGGCCAGTGGTCTGCTACGAGGCGCGGGCGAGGGCGCTTTCCTCGGTGCCGCGGCCTTGCTCGACGCCAATGCAGTCGCCCCCTTGGGGAATCACCTCGTCGGTGCCAGTCGCGGCTGAGGATAAGCCACGTCTCCGGCGTGGGCCGCCGGAGACGTCAAGTATCACACTGTTCGTTACCCGAAGGTGACCAACACCACCGCTGGTGCGGCGGGTACGTCCCTCACTGGCGTTACTGACTGGCGTTACTGACTGGCGTTCTCGACCTCGCCGTCGGCCAGCACGGCCTCGCCGGCAGCGTCGTCAGGCAGGTTCCGCGGCTCCGACGGCCCCGCGTCGAGCTCGCCCAGCTTGGTCTCCAACATGGTGCGCAGCTCGCTGCGGTACGTGCGTTCGAATCCGCGCAGCTCCTCGATCTTGCGTCGCAGCAGCGACTGCTCCTGCTCCAGACCCGCCAGGACGGAGGCGCGCTTGTCCTGGGCTTCGGTCAGCATTCCCGTGGAACGCTCGCGCGCCTCGCTCAGCAGTCGGTCCTTCTCGGTTTGCGCCTCGGAGAGCATCGCGTCGTGTTGCTGCTGGGCGGTCTGGACCAGCTCGTCATGGCGAGCCTGGCCCTTGGCCACGTGCTCGTCGTACAGGCGCTGAGCCAGCTCGATGATGCCGGCCGCACTCGTCCCGCCAGCCGCGCCGGCAGCCACCATTGCCGCGGCGCTGGGGCCTGCTTCAGCCGGTTCCGCGGCCGGGGCGCGCTCGGGTGCCGGAGCAGCAGGGACCGCCTCCAGCTGGGCCCGGGCCTGCTCGAGCTCACCTCGCACCCGGTCGCGCTCTGCCCTGGCCGCGTCGATCTCGCCGCGCAGGTCGATCAACCGCTTCTCGGCGTCCGCGACTTCGGCTCGGGACTTGGCCGTGTCGACTGCCGTGGACTCGGTCACCGGTTCGAGTCCCCGGCCGGCACGGCAGTCGTTCAGCTGGGTCTTGAAGTCCTCGCGCTGGCTGATGAGCGAGCGCATCTCGGCCACGATCTCGTCCAGGAAGTCGTCAACGTCGCGCTCGTCGTAGCCCTTGCGGAACTGGGTGGTCTGGAACTGCCGGTTGAGAACCTGTTCGGGCGTCAGGGCCATCGGTCACCTCTATGCGAGTCGGATCCAACGCTCCACCGTATCGAATCGGCCGCATGTTCCGTGCGCGCTCCCCTAGAACGGCTGCAGCCCCATCAGTGTCGAGGTGAGCAGAAACAGCACGAGGAACGCCAGGTCGATCCGGATGCCCCCCAGGGTGATGGTGGGGATCACCTTGCGCAGCACCTTGAGCGGCGGGTCAGTGACGGTGTAGACCGACTCGGCCAGGACAAGGACGGCACCCTTGGGTCGCCAGTCTCGGGCCAGCACGCGCACCCAGTCGAAGACCAGCCGGCCGATCAGCATGAGGAAGAACAAGAAGAGGAACAGCGAGACGAACTGCCAGACGGAGCGCATGCCTCAGTGTCGCCGATCATTCTGGCAAACGACGACAACCGCCTCCGAGCCGGTCGCCCCGGCCGATCAGCTCGGTCAGCTCTGGTTGAACGGACCTCTGGCCGCCCGTGTCCCCGCCGGCTCTTCCGCCGCCACCTCGACATGCTCGGGCGAAAGCAGGAACACCTTGGCGGTCACTCGCTCGATGGTGCCGCGCAGGCCGAAGACCAGACCCGCGGCGAAGTCCACGAGTCGCTTCGCGTCCGCGTCGCCCATGTCGGACAGGTTCATGATCACTGGAGTCCCGTCGCGGAAGGACTCGCCGATGCTCTTGGCCTCATTGTAGGTGCGGGGGTGGATTGTCGTGATCCGGCTGAGCGGGCCGACCTCGTGTTCACGCACGACCCGCGCGACAGGTTGGTGACGGGTGGGCAGCTGGGTGACCGGAGCCGAGCTGTCCTGCGAACCGCGCTCGTCGTACCCGTCGTCGTAGCGGTCGTACGTGTCGTCGTCTTCGGC
>JBIOUP010000175.1:0-2580 GCA_044867305.1 Dermatophilaceae bacterium | reverse complement strand
AGACCGAGCACCAGCAGGGTGATGAAGACGGGAGCCCACCACGACGGGTTCGGGCCGGTGGGCTTGGCTTTGGCAGCCGGGGCCGGGGGCTTCTTCTGTGGTCGGCCCTTGGACTCGGGCACTGAGGTCTCCTTGCGTCGATTGCCGAATCTGTCGTTTAGCGTAGTTGGTGGCCGGACGGCAGTCGTTCCAAGCACAGGCACGTAGGTCACGAAATGGAGGGGTCATGCCCGGTATGCCGCGGGCCTGGTTCGGCCCGCGGCCGACCCGCTGGCGAGTCGTCGTGCCCGTTGTGGCCGCCGGGGCGGGGCTGATGTTCTCGATGAGTTTCCAGGCCGCCCAAGGGACTGACTTGCGCAGCGACCGTGGACTGCCCGGCGTCATCCAGGCGACCAACCGCACCGTGGCCGACCGGTCTGCCCAGGTGCAGACCCTGCAGGCGGACGTGGATCGGTTGACCGCGGCAGCGGCCCCCGACGACGCACGGGTCCAAGGGCTGCGAGCCGCAGCCGACCAGCTCGGCATCGCCGCGGGGACCCAGGCGGTAGCCGGGCCGATCGTGTCGGTGTCGCTTGACGACGCCCACCGCAGTACGGCCGCCCTCCCCCAAGGCGTCACCGTCGATGACATCGTCGTGCACCAGCAGGACGTCCAGGCGGTCGTCAACGCGCTATGGCGTGGCGGTGCCGAGGCGATGATGATCCAGGACCAGCGGATGATCGCGACCTCCGCGGTCCGCTGCGTCGGCAACACGCTCATCCTGCAAGGCCGCGTCTACTCGCCGCCGTTCGTCGTGCGCGCCATGGGGAACCAGACGGCCATGCAGGCCGCCCTCGAGCGCGACCCCCAGGTCGGCATCTACCGGCAGTGGGTCGATGCGGTCGGGCTCGGCTACGAGGTGACAACGGGCGAGGCGAGCTTCCCGGCATACACCGGTCCGATCGACCAGCAGTACGCGACGGCGGTCCGATGAACCGCGTCCGCACTGCCGTCAGCGTGCTCGGCGAGCTGCTCATCACCGCTGGAGTCGTGGTGCTGCTCTTCGTTGTCTGGCAGCTCGGCTACGTCGCTCAGGTCGACAGCCAGGCCCAGGCCGGCGTCGTCAGCGAGCTGGAGCAGCAGTTCACGCAGGGGACGCTCGCTCCGACCCCGACCGCGGCACCCGATGACGGAGAGCTCGCGGACGGATCGGTGTTCGCGATTCTGCGGGTGCCCCGGCTCGGCGGGCCGACGTGGGCCAAGCCGGTCTACGAGGGCGTTGGGAACGCCACGCTGGCCAAGGGCCTTGGGCGCTACCCCACCAGCCAGCTGCCCGGGCAGATCGGCAACACCGCAATCGCCGGCCACCGCGCCGGTCACGGCAACCCGCTCATCGATATCGACGCGATCAAGCCCGGCGACGTCATGATCGTCGAGACCCGTGATTCGTATGCCGTGTACCGCGCCGAACGCTCCAAGATCGTGCCACCCACTCAGACGGACGTCATCGCACCGGTGCCCGGTCAGTCCGGGGCGGTGCCCACCAAGGCCTACCTGACGCTCACGTCGTGCGACCCGCGGTTCGGCTCGACGAACCGGTTCATCGTCTGGGCCGCGCTCGACCGGGTCATTCCGCGCTCGGAAGGGCTGCCACCCGAGCTGCTCACCGACCCCAGGGGGAGCGCCTGATGTATGCCGCGTTGTGGCGCGCGCTGCCGGGAGGCCGGCTCGCGAAGTCGGCCCAGTGCCTCGTGCTGTTCCTCCTGGTCGTGGCGGTGCTGTTCGTCTGGGTGCTCCCGGCGGTCGCCACGCGACTGCCGTTCGAGAACGTGACGGTCGAGCCTGGCGCCCGCGCTTCGGCAACTCCTGCCGCGGTCGGGGCTGCGACCGCCCGAGGGGGCGTCGGGCGATGAACAAGCCGGCATACCGCAGCGCGCGCGGACAAGGGCCGCGGATCCTGGTCGTCGACAACTACGACTCGTTCGTCTTCACCATCGTCGGCTACCTGGAGCAACTCGGGGCGGCCTGCACCGTGCTGCGCAACGACGCGGTGAGTGCCGATGAGTCCAGCGATTACGACGGAGTCCTCCTCTCGCCTGGGCCGGGCACCCCCGAGGACGCCGGCGTCTGCATCGACATGATCGCCGCCTGCGCGTCCGCCGGGCAGCCGATGCTCGGCGTCTGTCTGGGCCACCAGGCGCTGGGGGTCCTCATGGGTGCCACGGTGGGGCGGGCTCCCGAGCTGCTCCACGGCAAGACCTCGCTCGTCGAGCACGACGGCACCGGCGTGCTGGAGGGGCTGGCGTCGCCGTTCACGGCAACCCGCTACCACTCGCTCGCGATCGACCCGCAGACCGTGCCCGACGAGCTGGCTGTCAACGGCCGTACCGCCAGCGGGATCATCATGGCCGTCCGGCATACCACCTTGCCGTTGCACGGAGTGCAGTTCCACCCGGAGAGCGTGCTCACCGAAGGGGGCCACCGCATCCTGGCGAACTGGCTGGCTCTGTGCGGCTACCCCGACGTCGTGGCCCGGTCCGCCGGCCTGAGCCCCTTGGTGCACCAACCACCGCCGAGTGGGCGGTAGATGCTGTTATTCGG
>JBIOUP010000174.1:0-6563 GCA_044867305.1 Dermatophilaceae bacterium | reverse complement strand
GGACCAAAGGCGGGCACGATGTGCTGCGGGGCCAAGGCGGTGAGCAGCACCGTGCCCTCGCCGCGGTGGTCCGGGACAACAGCCCGATCCTGGTTTGCCGCAGCGTTTAACGCAGTGCGCAGATCTTCGGCTCGTGCTGCCGGCAGGTCACCGAGCAGCACGGCGACTCCCGCTGGCCCCGGGGGCTGGCGCGGCACCTGGGCCAGCCCGGCTCGGATGGCATCGTTGAGGCCCGTCCCGGGGTCGGCGACCACGAGACAACCAGACCGGTCCAGCGCCCCGGCGAGCCAGCGCGACCCGGTGACGACGATGACCCGCTGCGAACCCACCGCGTCCCGCACGGCCGAGAGCGTGTCCAGCGCGAGTGCCCTGGCCAAGGCACGCTTGTCGGCCCCGGAGGGCGCCATGAGGCGGGTCTTGGCGCCCGCTCCGCCCTTGACGGGCACGACGACCCACCAGTCCACCTTCGCCCTACCCGAAACGGAGTCGTTCATCGATACGGAGTCGTTCATCGATACGGAGTCGTTCATCGAAACGGAGTCGTTCATCACCGGTTCGCTCGCTACCGATTGGTCCAATGCGTCTAGTGTCAGGCACGCCTGGTATCGCTCGACACACGGTGTCTGGCAGGCGAAGATGGCCGGGACGACAGGAGGACCCGTGGCTCGCGCCGACCGCCCGAAGCTGCCGCCGGCATACCGGTTCATCGCCTTGTGGCTGCATCCCCTGATGGTGCTCTCCGTCAAGCGCGACTTCGCCGGGATGGAGCATTTCCCGCCCGACCGCGGCTGCGTCGTCTGCGTGAACCACCTGTCGCACTTCGACCCCCTCACTGCGTCGCTGTACCTGTACGACGCCGGCTACCCGCCGTTCTTCCTGGCCAAGGAGGCGTTGTTCCGAGTGCCCGTCGTGGGCTGGCTGCTTGCGGGTGCCGGACAGATCCCCGTGTACCGCGAAAGCGGGCAGGCTGCCGGCGCCTACCGAGCGGCGGTCCAGGGCATCGCCGAGGGCAAGACCATCGTCATCCTCCCCGAAGGGACGCTGACCCGGGACCCGGGGTTGTGGCCCATGGTCGGCAAGACCGGCGCCGCAAGGGTCGCCCTGCAGACTCGCTGCCCGGTCGTCCCCGTTGCGCAGTGGGGTGCGCAGGACATTCTCGCGCCGTACGCCAAGGTGATGAAACTGTTCCCACGCAAAACGATTCGCGCGCTCGCCGGTCCACCCGTCGACCTGTCCGACCTGTACGAGCGGCCCGTCGATGTGGCCACCTTGCGCGAGGCAACCACCCGCATCATGGACGCCATCACCGCACTGCTGGAACAGGTGCGCGGGGAGCCTGCGCCGGCGCAGCGCTTCGATCCTCGTTCGGCCGGGGTCCCCGTGACCGGTAACCCGAGGAAGGCGCGCTCATGACCCGAGCGGCCGTGATGGGCAGCGGCAGCTGGGGCACCGCGTTCGCCGCCACACTCGCCGACGCCGGCGCTGACGTCGTCGTCTGGGGTCGGCGCCCCGAGCTCGTCGAGCAGATCAACCGAGGCAGCAACGAGGACTACCTGCCCGGCATACCGCTGCCCAAGGCCATGCGAGCCACCACGGATGCCGAGGAGGCTCTGGCCGACCGCGACCTCGTCGTGTTGGCGCTGCCCTCACAGACCCTGCGCGACAACCTGAAAGGCTGGATCGAGCTCATTCCGGCGGACGCCGCGGTGGTGTCGCTCATGAAGGGGGTCGAGCTCGGGACGACGATGCGGATGAGCGAGGTCATCGCCGAGGTCGCCCGCGTGCAGCCGGGGCGGATCGCCGTGCTCTCCGGTCCCAACCTGGCCAAGGAGATCGCCAGCAAGCAGCCGGCCGCCAGCGTGGTCGCGTGTGCCGAGCAGCGCACCGCCGACCAGATCGCCACGGCGTGCATGACCCGGTACTTTCGCGTGTACACCAACCGCGACGTCATCGGCACCGAGCTCGGCGGCGCGGTGAAGAACGTCGTTGCGCTCGCGGTGGGCATGGCCGAAGGCATGCACATGGGCGACAACACCAAGGCGTCGATCATCACGCGCGGTCTGGCGGAGATCACCCGGCTGGGCACGCATCTGGGCGCCGACCCGGTCACCTTCCTTGGCCTCGCCGGCGTCGGCGACCTCATTGCCACATGCATGTCGACGCTGTCGAGGAATCGCACCTTCGGGGTCAACCTCGGCCGGGGGATGAGCGTCGCGGAGGTCACCGCGCTGACCCGCCAGACCGCCGAGGGGGTCAAGTCCTGTCATGCGATCCAGGACCTGGCTCGCCGCCATGAGGTCGAGATGCCCATCGTCGACGCGGTGGTCTCGGTGGTCAACAGCGAACGCACCCCGGAGGAGCTTGCCGACCTGCTGATGCTGCGCGAACGCAAGCACGAGCGGTACTGAGCGCTCTCTCGGGCCGGTCCATGAGTCGATGTGAACATCCGAGGTGTCAGACATCTCCCTTCACATCCCGGTCAGAGACGTCCCTTCGAACAGCCCGGCTTTCGATGCGGTATCACATCGACCGCGGTCAGATCGACTTGCGCAGCGCCCGGTCCAGGTCCGACCACAGGTCTTCGACGTCCTCGATCCCAACCGACAGGCGCAGCAACGACTCCGGCACGAGCTCGGACTCGCCCGGGTAGCGGCGCCGGCGTTCGATCAGCGAGTCGACTCCGCCGAGGCTCGTCGCACCGAGCCAGAGCCGGCACCCGGCCGCCACGGCATCGGCGGCCGGGCCGCCGCCCCGCACCTCGATCGAGAGCATCGCTCCGCTGCCGGGAAAGCGGACCCGCTCCACGCCAGGGTGTCCGGCCAGCCGCCGGGCCAGCTCGGCCGCGTTCGCGCTGGCCCGCTCGAAGCGCACGTGCAGGGTCCGTATGCCGCGCAGCGCCAGCCAGGTCTCGAACGGCCCCGCAATCGCCCCATGCCTGGACCGGTGGGCGAGCAAGCGTTCGTGCAGCGCAGCACCCTGCGGATCAGGACGGCATACCGTGGCCCCCAGCACAACGTCGGTGTGGCCGGACAGGTACTTGGTGACCGAGTGCACGACGACGTGCGCGCCGAGCCACAGTGGGTGTTGCCGCAGCGGAGTCGCCAACGTGTTGTCGCACAGGACCAGCGCACCCTCGGCGCGGGCCGCTTCGATGAGGGTTGGTAGGTCGGCGACCTGCATGAGCGGGTTGGTCGGTGACTCCAGCCAGATCGCGCTGGCGTGTTGCAGGGCGGCGAGCACGCCGGGGGTGTCGTCGGGCTCGACCCAACGGACTTCGCGGCCACCGTCGGCCAGGTCGCGCAGCAACGCCGCCGTCACGTTGTAGGGGGTGCTGGGCGCGACGACGGCGCCCTCGCTGGGCAGCAGGGTCAAGGCCGCCGAGATCGCCGCCATGCCCGACGCGTAGACGGCGGCTGTGCCGCCTTCGAGAGCCCCGAGGACGTCCTCGAATGCGCTCCACGTGGCGTTCTGGTTGCGGCCGTAGCCAACGCGCTCGGGCTCGACGGCATACGTGCTGGCCAGCTCGACCGGGATGTTGACCGGGGCACCCGGGGTGCGAGGCGGGCGCCCGCCCGCGACGACGAGGGAGGCGGGCATGAGCCGGTCGGGCAGGTCGGTCACGCGGCCAGCCTAAGCGTCGCGTCGGGAGGCGACGGATATGGTCAGGGCGATGGAGGGTCGGTCGAGAAAGCCACGCGTCGCCGTCGTTTTCGGCGGCCGGTCCGAGGAGCACGCGGTGTCGTGTTCGAGCGCCGCCGGCATCCTGCGAACGATCGACCGGGAGACCTACGACGTCGTGCCCGTCGGCATCGCCAAGGACGGGCGCTGGGTCCTGGTCGCTGACGACCCGGACGCGCTCGACCTCACTCCCGGACAGACCCCTGAGGTCGACGGTCGCGGCAACGGTGTGCTCGTGCCGCTGAGCACTCGTGATCACGCTTTGCTGGTGCTGGCTCCGGGGGCGCCGCCGAGGGCCCTCGGGGAGGTGGACGTGGTGTTCCCGGTGCTGCATGGGCCGTGGGGCGAGGACGGCACGTTGCAGGGCTTTCTCGACCTGGCCGATGTGCGCTATGTGGGCTCGGGGGTGCTCGCGTCCGCTGCCGGGATGGACAAGCACTACATGAAGGTGATCTTCGCGGGCCACGGGCTGCCCGTCGGCGCGTATGCCGTGATCACGGACCGGGCCTGGCGGGCCGATCCGGCGGCCGCCCTGGAGGCGGCGGCCTCGCTCGGCTTTCCGGTCTTCGTCAAGCCGTGCCGAGCCGGCTCGAGCCTGGGCATCACCAAGGTCGCCGACACCGCGCAGCTGGCCGAGGCGATCGAGACCGCGCGCGAGCACGACCCGAAAGTCCTGGTCGAGGCGATGGTCGAAGGCCGCGAGCTGGAATGTGCCGTGCTGGAGGGGCACGGCATCGAGGCGCCGCGCACCTCCGAGGTCGGCGAGGTCCGGGTGCTGGCGGGATCGGGGCACGCGTTCTATGACTTCGAGGCCAAGTACCTGGCCGACAGCGACGTCGAGCTGGTCTGCCCGGCGGACATCCCGCCTGAGGTTGCCGCGGAGGTTCGGCGCCTGGCGGCGCGGGCGTTCGTCGCACTGGGCTGCGAAGGGCTGGCCCGGGTCGACTGCTTCTACGGCAGCGACGGGCGCGTCACCCTCAACGAGATCAACACGATGCCAGGTTTCACGCCCCACTCGATGTATCCCCGGATGTGGGCTGAGTCGGGACTTGGCTACCCGCAGCTGATCAACGAGCTCGTCTCGCTCGCCCTCGAGCGGCGCACCGGCCTGCGCTGAGCCGGGCTGTCCAATCGCCGGAGGCAAAGGGTCGGAGGTGAAGGGTCGGAGGTGAAGGGTCAGAGCTAAAGGGTCAGAGCTAAAGGGTCGGAGGTGAAGGGTCGGAGGTAAAACCGAGCGTGGAGGTGTAAACGTGCGCTCTACCGCTCGTTAACACCTCCAACTGCCGCCCACAATCGGAGGTAAAACCGAGCTGTGGAGGTGTAAACGTGCGCTCTAGCGCTCGTTTATACCTCCCGCGCAGCAGTGCCCGGAGGTAAAACCGAGCGTGGAGGTGTCAAGGTGCGCTCTACCGCTCGTTAGCACCTCCACTGCTTTGATCCCCTCCACTGCTTTGCTTACCTCCAGCGCCGTCACGTGCACCGGCGGCCGGTTTCGGGCAAGCTGGCGGCCGACGGGCCGAAGGCAGGCAACAGCAGCGGTTCGGGTGCGTACCGGTTGGGCACCAGGACCTCGATGGCGGGGGAGCGCCCGTAGGTCGTGAAGCGGGTGCCATCTGACAACGGCTCGACGACCCAGTCGACGCCATCGACGTTGAGGCAGTCCAGGGCGCTCGGGCCCGGCGGCTCGAGGCCGCACCGGGCAACGATGGACGGGGCCCCCCACGCGCGGACGGCGGGCGAGGGCGTGCGCACGTCGGTGGGCTCCTGCCCGGCGACCCGAGCGGGCCAGCTCGCGCTTGCCGCGGTGCACGCTGGGTCCGCAGCATTGGCGGGAACCGCCACGTCGACGCCTCGGGCGCACCCGACGAGGGCAAGGGCCAGACCGAAAGCACCGGCACGGCATACCGAACGGGCCGCACCCGGCAGGCGACACCGTGAGCGGCCCCTCGGAAGCCGACCTTCAGGCGTGAGTCCTCAGACGTGCACCACGGTGCAGGTCAGGGTGCGCGTGATTCCGGGAACGTCCTGAATCTTGGCGATGACGAGCTTGCCGAGCTCATCGACCGTGTTGGCCTCTACGCGAGCGATGACGTCGTATGGACCGGTGACGTCTTCGGCGGAGATAACCCCGGACAGCTCGCCGATGGACTGGGCGACCGTCGCGGCCTTGCCGACCTCGGTCTGGATGAGGATGAAGGCCTGAACCACGTGCTACCTCGCTTGGCTTGGGTTGGCGGGGATCGACTCGCGCGGCGCCGGGCTCCGGCCGGGCGCTAGGGAGACGCTACCGTGCCCGTTGGGTTTCGTTCCTGTGGAAGGGGGATCAGTGGCAGGCTTGCCCTCCCCGGGACCGAGCATCGGCGATCTCAGCGAGGACGCGCTGCTGGCGCGGATCTTTCCACTGCTTGAGGGCGGCCCCCCGGTTGGCACTGGCCCCGGCGACGATGCCGCCGTCGTCGCCGCGCCGGACGGCTCGGTCGTGGCGACCACCGACACCATGGTGCGCGGCCGGGACTGGCGCGACGAGTGGTCCACAGGCGAAGACGTCGGGGCCAAGTCGGTGGCCCAGAACCTCGCCGACGTCGCAGCGATGGGCGCGCGCCCGACCGGGCTACTCGTCACCCTGGTCGCGGACCCGGCGACGCCCGTGGCTTGGGCCTTGGGGTTCGCTCGTGGGCTGGGCGAGGCGGCGCGCCGTGCCGAGACGCCGGTCCTCGGCGGCGACCTGTCGTCGGCTCCTGCCGGCACGTTGCTGGTGTGCGTCACTGCCTTGGGGTCACTGGACGGGCGCGCACCGGTGCTTCGTTCGGGGGCCCGGCCGGGTGAGGTGCTCGCCATCGCCGGCACCCTTGGTCTCGCGGCAGCTGGCTGGCGGTTGCTGGAGG
>JBIOUP010000173.1:0-6635 GCA_044867305.1 Dermatophilaceae bacterium | reverse complement strand
TCGCGCAACTGTGCTGCGCGCTCGTAGTCCAACGACGCCGAAGCGTCGCGCATCGCCTTCTCGGTGCGCCGCACGAACTTGCTCGTGTTGCCCGCCATGAAGTCGCAGAACTCCTCGGCGATGGCCCGATGCTCCTGCTGGGTGACCCGCCCCACACACGGCGCGGAGCACTTGTCGATGTAGCCCAGCAGGCAGGGCCGGCCGCTCTGCCCGGCCCGCTTGAAGACACCTGTGCTGCACGTGCGCATGGGGAACACGCGCAGCAGCAGGTCGAGGGTCTCGCGGATCGCCCAGGCGTGCGAGTAAGGCCCGAAATACCTCGTGCCCTTGCGCTTCTCGCCGCGCATTACCTGCGCGCGCGGATACTCGTCGGCGAGCGTGACGGCCAGGAAGGGATAGGACTTGTCGTCGCGGTAGCGCACGTTGAACCGCGGGTCGAACTCCTTGATCCAGGAGTACTCCAGCTGCAGTGCCTCGACCTCGGTGGCGACAACGGTCCACTCCACGCTCGCCGCGGTGCGCACCATGCTCGCGGTGCGCTGGTGCAGCGCGGTGATGTCCTGGAAGTAGGACGACAGTCGTGAGCGCAGCGACTTGGCCTTGCCGACATAGATGACCCGGCCGCCTTTGTCCCGGAAGCGGTACACCCCCGGGTCGGCCGGCACCTCCCCGGCGCGCGGTGCCCAGGGCGGCCGGGAGCTGGTCCCTGGCCCCGCCCGGTCCGCGATCGCTTCCGCCACAAACCCCACCCTACGAGCGGGTTGTGACCGTCATGCCACGACGACGCTGTCCCCGCTGTCCGTCACCGTCTTGGCCGCCAGAGCCCGGGTGGCCGGCCCGTTGACGACGGCGCCGGTGCTGGCGTCGAAGCCGCTCCCATGGCACGGGCACATGATCTTGTTGTTGGTGACCTGGCCGACGGTGCAGCCCTGGTGAGTGCACGTCGACGTGAACGCCTTGAACGTTCCGGCAGCGGGCTGGGTGACGACCACGCCGCCGACGATCTTGCCGCCACTCACCGGGATGTCGGCCTTGGCGACCTTGGTGCCGGATGCTGCGCCGCCCGACGTCGTGGCGGAGCCGGACCCGCTCGTGCCGCTCGACTGCGTCGTCGCCGTCCCGGTCGTCCCGGCCGCCGAGCCCGTGGTGGCGGTCGAGCTGGGCGAAGAACTGCCGCACGCGGCCAAGGACGCGGCCGACGCAGCGACCGCTCCCACGGCACCTGCTCCCCGCAGCATCGTGCGCCGCGTGATGTTCTCTGCCATGCCTGCTCCGTTCGCTCTGCCGGTCTGGTCGGCTATACGTGACCTGTCAAGTATCGAGAGTATGCCGGGTTCCCGCCACTCGGGGGACCCGGCTCGTGCTCCAGGCCGGTTCGCAGCCCAGGCGTTCATTGCCACCTGTGGACCTATGTGCCGCCCAGGCGAAGGTTGTGCGAGGCATGGGGATGCGACCCGCTCTCGCGGCCACACGGCATACCTTGAAATTTCGGTGCACCTCGGCCCTTCTTGGCGCCATAGCCATAACGACAAGGGCACAAACAGCGTGGAATCTTCGGGAATTCGCGTTTCGGCGTCTAGGGTGCCCGGTAGCTTCGCGGACGTCGCGGGGTCCGGAAGATGCGTCCGGGCAGATACATTCCGGGGCAGATACATCAGGAGGAAGTGTGCAACAGCGTTCCATTGTCCGACTCGGGGTACCGCTGGCGGTAACGGCGCTCGCCGTGGCTGCTTGCGGCAGCCGCAGCGACACGTCGTCGTCGACGGGGACCGGTGGCGCCACCAAGACCGTCAAGATCGGAGTCATCGCACCTCTTTCCGGCGACCTCTCCGCGCTGGGCAAGGGCATCCAGCATTCGGTCGAGCTCGCCGTCAAGCAGGCCAACGCCAACAACACCGTCCCGGGCTGGAAGATCGACGTCGTCTCGGCCGACGACGAAGGCAAGGCCGACGTCGGCAAGAACGCCGCCACGAAGCTGGCCGCCGACGACCAGCTGATCGGCGTGGTCGGCAACCTCAACTCGAGCGTCGCCCAGCAGACCCAGCCGATCTTCGCGACCGCCAAGATCACCCAGGTCTCCCCGGCCAACACGAACCCCACGCTGACCAAGGGCGCCGACACGGCCAACCCGAAGCGGCAGTACCCGACGTACTTCCGCACCTGCACGACGGACGCGATCCAAGGCCCGTTCGCGGCGCGGTACCTGCTGGGCGAGGGCATCAAGCAGGCCGCGACGATCCACGACAAGAAGGCCTACGGGCAGGGGCTGGTCGACGCGTTCACCGCTGAGTTCACCAAGGGCGGCGGGCAGATCACATCGGCCCAGACCATCAACCCCGACGAGTCCAACTACACCCCCGTGGTGTCTACCGTGGCGCCGTCGAACCCCAAGGTCGTCTACTACGGCGGTGAGTACCCGCAGGCCGGGCCGCTCTCGCAGCAGATGAAGGCCGCGGGCCTCAACGTCCCGCTCATGGGCGGCGACGGGATCTACGACCCGAAGTTCATCCAGCTCGCCGGAGCTGCGGCGAACGGTGACCTCGCCACGTCGGTCGGTGCCCCGACCGACAGCACCGAGGCCGGCAAGAAGTTCCTCGCCGACTACCAGGCGGCCGGGTTTGCCGAGCCGGCTGCCGCCTACGGCGGTTACTCCTACGATGCCGCGAACGCCATCATCAACGGGCTGAAGAGTTCGTTGGCTAGTGCATCGGACGCGAAGTCGGCCCGTGACGCCACCATTGCGGCAGTGGGCAAGGTGTCCTTCGACGGGGTGACCGGCAAGGTCTCCTTCGACGAGTGGGGCGACGCGACGGCGAAGGTACTCACCGTGTACAAGGTCGACAGCGGCAAGTGGATCGCGGCCAAGACCGACACGTTCAAGTAGACCTTGCCAGGACGCAGGGTCGGGACGCTCGCGCCCGTCCCTGCGTCCTGCCACACTCAGTCAGGCCGCCGCGACCGGGAGGTGTAGATGACCCTGTTCTTGCAGCAGCTCGTCAACGGGATCTCGATTGGATCGCTCTACGCCCTCATCGCGGTCGGCTACACGGTCGTCTACGGCATCGTCCAGCTGATTAACTTCGCCCACGGCGAGGTGTTCATGATCGGGGCGTTCGGCGCCTTGGCCACCTGGACGGTGTTCTTCCAGGGCAACACCTCGCTGTGGGTCCTGCCCTTCATGATCATTGGCGCTGTCGTTGCCTCGACAGTCACGGCCGTGCTCATGGAGCGGTTCGCCTACCGCCCGTTGCGCAACGCCCCGCGGCTGGCCCCGCTCATCACCGCTATCGGGGTGTCCGTCTTCCTGCAGGAAGCGGTGCGGCTGTTCTACCCCGACGCCAAGAGCAAGCTGCCGTTCCCGCAGATCGCCTTCGTCACCGGCCCGGCAGTTCAGGTGGGCGGGCTGACCATCCAGCGGGCCGCGATCTTCACTGTCCTGGCCCTCGTCGTGTGCAGCGCGTTTCTCTGGTACTTCGTCAACCGCACCAAGCTGGGCCGGGGCATGCAGGCGGTGTCCCAGGACCCCGACACGGCCCGGCTCATGGGCATCAACGTCGACCGGATCATCGTCGTCGCGTTCATCCTCGGTGCCGTCCTCGCCGGCGTCGCGGGCGTCGCCCAGGGTCTGCAGAACAGCAACATCGACTTCCGAATCGGGTTCATCGCCGGCCTCAAGGCGTTCACCGCAGCCGTGCTCGGCGGCATCGGCAACATTGCCGGTACCGTGGTGGGTGGGCTGGTCCTCGGGGTGGTGGAGGCCATGGCCACGCAGTACATCCCCGGGCAGTTCGGCGGGTCGGCATGGAAGGACGTCTGGGCGTTCGTCCTGCTGATCGTCGTGCTCGTCTTCAGACCGCAAGGCCTGCTCGGCGCGAGGGTGGTGGACCGCGCATGAGCACCGCCGCCCCCCCGGCCACGTCCGGCGCGCACGCCCCTCAGCCGGAACAGGGCCGCATGTCCACCCGGTTTGCCTGGCCGCTCGCTCTCGCCGGTGCCATCCTGCTGGCAGGCGGCACGTTCCTGTCCTGGTCCTACGTCCCCGGAATCCTCGGCGACGTGAGCATCGTGGCCTACCCGGGCTCGGTGCAGAACTTCATGATCGTCGTCGCGGTCTTCGCCGTCCTGCTGCTGCTCATCGTGCGGGGGCCGCTGTCACGGCTGCGCTCGTGGACCGACACCACCCGCGCCCTGCAGGCCCTCGGGATCACGAGCACGGCATACATGGTGCTCGTCCTGCTCCTCATCACCGTGCAGGCACCCGGGCTCATCAACGCCGACCCGGGCGCCTACGTGTCGCTCGTCGGTGCGATCGCGCTCCTCGTCGGCAGCTACCTGCTGCCCCCGACGCCGGCCAAGGACCCGCTCTTCAAGGTGCTCCCCGGGTGGCTGGAGCTGCTCGTCGTCATCCTCGTGCTGGCCCTCGCGCTGTTCGGCAGCGCGTACGCCCTGGGCCAGGAGGACGGCACCGTCTTCTGTCTGTTCCTCCTCTTCATCGGGGGCATGGCCTTCGCGCTGGCTCGGTCGGGGTTCTTCGGGTGGTTCGGTGGGGTCACCCAGCGCCATCGGCGGGTCATCACCCTCGGCGCGTTCGCCGTCGCATTCCTCTTCCCGTTCACCCAGGGCGGCTCCGACGCGAACATGTCGATCGCCACCTCGATCCTCATCTTCGCGGCGACCGCAATGGGGCTGAACATCGTCGTGGGCCTGGCTGGCTTGCTCGACCTCGGCTACGTCGCCTTCCTCGGCGCCGGCGCCTACAGCGCCGCGGTGCTGTCCGAGTCGGCCTTCGCCACGATCGGCTGGAGGCCGCCGTTCTACCTCGTCGTGGTGATCGGCGCCTGTGTCTCGGCGACGCTTGGTCTCATCATCGGCACGCCCACGCTGCGGGTGTCCGGCGACTACCTGGCTATCGTCACCCTTGCCTTCGGGGAGATCTTCCGCCTCACCATGGGCAACCTCGACGGCAACAACGGGCCCAACCTCACCCGTGGACCCAACGGCATACCGGCCATCCCCGACCTGCAGATCGGTGGGTTCAACTTCGGAGACTCCCACCTCATGCTGGGCGTCATCATCAACCGGTTCGCCAACTACTACTTCCTGCTGCTGTTCTTCGCGGTCTTCGTCATCCTCGTGTTCGTCCGGCTCAACAACAGCCGGATCGGGCGGGGCTGGGTGGCCATCCGCGAGGACGAGCGGGCCGCCGAGGCGATGGGGGTCAACACCTTCGGGCTGAAGCTGTTCGCGTTCGCCAGCGGAGCGTTCCTCGCCGGCATGGCCGGCACCATCAAGGCCCATGTCGACGTGTCGGTGACACCGGACCAGTTCGTCTTCCTGGAGTCGGCCTTCCTGCTGGCGGCCATCGTGCTCGGTGGCATGGGCACGGTCGCCGGCGTGCTCATCGGGGCGACCATCCTCAAGCTGCTGCCCGAGAAGCTGCGCTTCGTCTCCGACTATCGGCTGTTGCTGTTCGGGCTGCTGCTCATCCTCATCATGCGCTTCCGCCCGGAGGGACTCGTGCCGAGCCGACGGCGTCAGCTGGAGTTCCACGAGCAGGACATCGAGCTGGCCGAGAAGATCGAGGAAGAGCACCTGGAGGTCACCGCTCAGCTGGAGGCCGCCGATGAGACGGAGGCACCGGCATGACCGCGACGACAAGCGAGCCCTCGGCACCGGCCCCTGCCCCTGCCCCTGGTGAGGTCGTCCTGGATGCCCGCGGCATCATCATGCGCTTCGGCGGCCTGGTGGCCGTCAACGACGTCGACCTCACGGTCCACAAAGGCGAGATCGTCGGGCTCATCGGCCCGAACGGCGCCGGGAAGACGACGTTCTTCAACTGCCTCACGGGGATGTACAAGCCAACCGAAGGTCGAGTGACCTTCGAGGGCACCGTCCTGCCGCCGAAGCCCGGCGCGGTCGTGCGGGCCGGGATGGCGCGGACCTTCCAGAACATCCGGCTGTTCGGGAACATGACGGCGCTGGAGAACGTCATGGTCGGGCGTTACTGCCGCACCGGGTCGGCCGCCTTCACCTCCATCATCCGGGGACCGAAGTTCCGCCGGGAGGAAGCCGACTCCCGGGAGCGGGCCGAGGCACTCCTGGACTTCGTGGGTCTGAGCCGAGTGAGCGAGCACCTCGCTCGCAACCTGTCCTACGGTGACCAGCGGCGGCTGGAGATTGCCCGAGCCCTGGCGACCGATCCGAAGCTCATCCTGCTCGACGAGCCCACCGCCGGAATGAACCCGCAGGAGACCCGCCAGGCGAGCGACCTCATTTTCCGGATCCGCGACCGTGGCCTGGCGGTGGTCGTCATCGAGCACGACATGCGGTTCATCTTCGGGCTGTGCGACCGGGTGCTCTGCCTCGTGCGCGGTGCCACGCTCGTCGAGGGCACCCCCCAACAGGTGCAGTCCGACCCGCGGGTCATCGAGGCGTACATCGGCACCGGCGACGAGGAGGAGGACGAGCAGTCCGGGCTCCAGGCCACCCTGGAGCGCCAGGATGCGGCGTTGGAGGACCCGGAGCAGGAGGGGTCCTCGTGAGCGCCATGCTCGAGGTCGAGAACCTGCGCGTCGCCTACGGCAAGATCGAGGCGGTCAAGGGCATCAGCTTCTCGGTCAACGAGGGCCAGGTGG
>JBIOUP010000172.1:0-14982 GCA_044867305.1 Dermatophilaceae bacterium | reverse complement strand
CGAAGGACGACATCAAGAAGGCCCTGGCCGCCTCGACGATGAGCCAGATCGGCTACATGATGCTGGCAGCCGGTCTCGGACCGATCGGCTCCGCGTTCGCCATCTTCCATCTGCTCAACCACGGGTTCTTCAAGGCCGGGCTGTTCCTCGGCGCCGGCTCGGTGATGCACGGCATGAACGACCGGGTCGACATGCGGTGGTACGGCCGCCTGTCGCTGATCATGAAGATCACCTGGATCACCTTCGCGATCAGCTGGCTGGCCATCCTGGGCGTCCCACCGTTCGACGGGTTCTGGTCCAAGGACAAGATCATCGAGGCCGCCTTCGTGGGAGAGGGCTGGCGGCCCTGGGTGTTCGGGATGACCGCCCTCATCGGTGCCGAGATCACCGCGTTCTACATGTCCCGGGTGTTCTTCATGACTTTCCACGGGGACCAGCGCTGGCCCAAGGACGCCCACCCGCACGAGTCGCCGCGCGTCATGACCGTCCCGATGATGGTGCTCGCGGTGGGTTCGGCCTTCCTCGGGCTGATCCTGAGCATCGGCGGCGTCTTCTACAACTGGCTCAATCCAGCGGTCGGAGGGGAGGCCGAGGAAGGTCACTCGGTGCTCCCGGTGCCCCTCATCATGGCGCTCACGCTGCTGCTGGTTGCCGTCGGCGCCGTCGGGGCTTGGCTGCGCTACGCCCGCGAGCCAGTACCGACGGTCGCCCCAGCAGGCAACCTGGCCACCCAGGCCGCCCGCAACGACCTCTACCAAGACCAGGTGAACGAGGGGCTGTTGATGCGCCCCGGCATACACCTCACCCGCGCCCTGGACTTCCTGGACCGCCGTGGCATCGATGGCGCGGCAGGCGGGCTCGCGGCGCTCATCGGAGGCACGTCCGCGCGGGTGCGTCGCGTGCAGAACGGCCTGGCGCGCTCATACGCGCTCACCATGCTGCTCGGTGTCGTCGTCATCCTCGGCGCGGTGTGGGTGATTGGGTGATGAGCCAGTTCCCGTGGCTGACCGTCATCGGCCTCATCCCGCTCGTCGGCGCAGGCCTGCTCTGGCTCCTGCCGCCCTCGATGGGCGGACGGGCCAAACAACTGGCTCTCGGCTTCTCGCTGCTCACCCTGCTGGTCACGATCGCGGCGGCGCTGCAGTTCAAGCCGAACTCCACGGATGCCTTCCAGCTCGTCGAACAGCATTCGTGGATCCCGCAGTTCGGAGTCAGCTACGCCCTTGGCGTCGACGGGATCGCGCTGTCCCTCATCCTCATGTCGGTGATCCTCGTGCCGATCTGCCTGCTGGCCGCGTGGCACGACCTCGGGCCCGAAGAGCAGCACCGCGAGCGACACTACTTCGCGCTCATGCTCGTGCTGCTCACCTTCATGGTCGGCGTCTTCGCCGCCACGGACGTGTTCTTGTTCTACGTCTTCTTCGAGGCGATGCTCGTCCCGGTCTACTTCCTCATCGGCCAGTTCGGGGGGCCCCGCCGGCAGTATGCCGCGGTGAAGTTCCTGCTGTTCTCGCTTACCGGCGGACTGATCATGCTCGCGGCGGTCATCGGCCTGTACGTCGTTGGGCCTGGTGGCCCCGAGGGCTTCTTGGTGACCAACCTGGCCGGCCTGCATATGCCGGTCGGCACAGAGCGCTGGCTGTTCGTGGGCTTCTTCATCGCCTTCGCCGTCAAGGCACCGCTGGTGCCGGTGCACACCTGGCTTCCCGACGCGGCGGCGGAGTCCCGTCCGGCCACCGCCACCCTGCTCGTGGGTGTGCTCGACAAGGTCGGCACCTACGGCATGATCCGCTTCTGTGTCGAGCTGTTCCCGTCCGCAAGCCAATGGGCCACACCGGTCGTCATCGCCCTGGCGCTGCTGTCGATCGTCTACGGCGCGCTGCTGGCCATCGCGCAGACCGACATGATGCGCCTGATCGCGTTGACGTCCGTGAGCCACTTCGGCTTCATCGTGCTGGGCATCTTCGCGTTGACGACGACCGGCTGGGCGGGGTCGACAACCTACATGCTCAACCACGGGTTCACCACCGCGGGGCTGTTCCTGTTCGCCGGAATGCTCATCGCGCGGCGCGGCAGCAAGCGGATTCCCGACTTCGGCGGCTGGCAGCGGGTCGTGCCGGCGCTGGCGGGCGTATGGCTGCTGACCGGCCTGTCGACGCTGTCCCTCCCCGGGATGGGGTCGTTCATCTCGGAGTTCCTCGTGCTGGCAGGCACCTTCCAGCGCTACCAGATCGTGGCCGCCGTCGCCACGGTCGGCATCATCCTGGCCGCCCTCTACATCCTGCTCATGTACCAGCGGACCATGACCGGCCCGAGGCCTGACATCGACGTGCCTGACCTGTCCGGTCGCGAGCGATGGATCGCCGTCCCGCTGATCGCCTTGTTCATCCTGTTGGGCTTCTACCCCAAGCCGGTGCTCGACCTGGTCACGCCCGCAAACGGGCGCATTCTCAGCGCGATCCAGGTGAGTGACCCCGCACCGGTCGTCGACACCGCCGAGGGAGCCCCCCGATGAGCGCTGCCCTGGCCAGCCTGCCGACGGCGTTCACCCCGGCCGACCTGGACTACGTCGCGCTGCTGCCGATGCTCATCGTCTTCGGCGCCGCAGTGCTGGGCGTCATCGCCGAAGCCTTCCTCCCGCGCACCTACCGGTATGCCGGGCAGGTGTCCCTCACGATCCTCGCCTTGATCGCGGCCCTCTTGGCGCTGCTCCTTGGTGCGGTCCACCACCAGGTTCAGTCGGCCGGCGTTCCCCGGGCCGACGGTAGCGTCGGAGCTGGTGCGGTCGTAATCGATGGCCCGACCCTGTTCATCCAGGGAGCGGTGCTGGTCTTCTCCCTGCTCGCCGCGCTCAGCCTTGCCGAACGCCTTGGTGGCGCCGGGGCCGACGCCTTCACGCCGATGGGTGCCGCCACTCCCAACTCGCCGCAGGAGCGCGCTGCCCAGGTGGCCGGGGCGATGACCGCCGAGGTCTTCCCGCTGTTCCTCTTCTCGGTCGCGGGCATGATGCTCTTCCCGGCAGCCGGCGACCTGCTGACCATGTTCGTCGCCCTGGAGGTGCTCTCCCTGCCTCTCTACATCCTGTGCGGGCTGGCCCGGCGCCGTCGCTTGCTCTCGCAGGAGGCGTCGTTGAAGTACTTCCTGCTCGGCGCGTTCTCCTCCGCGTTCTTCATCTTCGGCGCAGCTCTGCTGTACGGGTTCTCCGGTTCGGTCTACCTGACTGAGATATCCACTGCCATCGGCGCCCCGAACAACGAGCTGCAGGGCTTGCTCGTACCGGGCATACTGCTCGTGGCTGTCGGGCTGCTGTTCAAGGTCAGCGCGGCCCCCTTCCACATGTGGACCCCGGACGTCTACACCGGTGCGCCGACCCCGGTCACCGGCTTCATGGCTGCCGCGACCAAGGCCGCTGCGTTCGGGGCGATCTTGCGTTTCCTGTATGTCGGCGTCGAGGCGGCCCGGTGGGACTGGCACGCGATGCTCGCCCTCGTCGCCCTCATCACCATGCTGGTCGGGGCCGTGCTGTCGGTGACCCAGACCGACATGAAACGGCTGTTGGCCTACTCGTCCATCGCCCACGCCGGCTTCATCCTCGTCGGCGTGCTGGCCATGGACCGTAGCGGCGTTGCGGGAGTGATGTTCTACCTCGTGGCGTACGGCCTGGCCACGATCGCCGCCTTCGCCATCGTCGGCCTGGTTCGGGACACCCGGGACAAGTCCGAGGCCACCGCCCTCTCGCAGTGGGTCGGGCTCGGCAAGCGCCACCCGCTCACCGCAGGGACGTTCGCCTTCCTGCTGCTGGCCTTCGCCGGCATACCGATCACATCCGGGTTCACCGCGAAGTTCGCGGTCTTCGAGCCGGCTCTGCGCATGGGCGGGTCAGGACCGTTGCTCGTCATCGTCGGGCTGCTGTGCAGCGCCATCACGGTGTTCGTCTACGTGCGCATCATCGTGCTCATGTACTTCACCGACTCGGGCTCCACGGGCGTGGCCGTCGTGACGCCCTCGGCGCTGACCATGGTCACGGTGGCCGCGGGATCGCTGTTCACTCTGGTCCTGGGTATCGCGCCGTCCGCCCTGCTCGAGATCGCCGACAAGGCGTCGTTGTTCCTGCGATGACCGGCTCGTCCCCGGCGCTCGCCTTGCCTGGTGTGACGCCGCAGCTGGCCGAATCTCTGGGCGACGGCCTCGAGCGGGTCGACCGGCTGCTGCACGCCACTGTTGACCATGACGACGAGTTCATCGCGACCGCCTCCGCCCACTTGCTCGACGCGGGCGGGAAACGGTTGCGGCCGCTGCTCACCCTGCTGTGCGCACAGCTGGGCCACGGGATCAACGACGAGGTGGTCGCGGCTGCCACTGGAGTCGAGCTGACCCACCTGGCCTCGCTGTACCACGACGACGTCATGGACGAGGCGCTGGTGCGCCGTGACGTCGCCAGCGTCAACGCGGCATACGACAACACGACGGCAATCCTGGTGGGCGACCTGCTGTTCGGGAAGGCCTCTGAGATCGTGGCCGGCCTCGGATCGGCCGCGGTGCTCATCCAGGCGCAGACCTTCGTGCGCCTCTGCGCCGGCCAGATCCGTGACGCCCGCCCGCGCCCGCCCGACGCCGACCCGGTCACCTACTACCTGGACGTGCTGGCCGACAAGACCGGTGCGCTCATCGCCACGGCAGCGCGCTACGGAGCCATGTTCGCTGGCGCGAGCACGCAGACCACCGAGGTCGCGACGGAGTACGGCGAGCGCCTCGGAATCGCCTTCCAGCTGGCCGACGACATCATCGATATCGCCTCTGACCGGGTCGAAAGCGGCAAGACCCCCGGCACCGATCTGCGAGAGGGCGTCGACACGCTCGCCGTCATCTACGCCAAGGCGTCCACCAACCCCGCCGACGCCCGGCTGCGGGAGCTGCTGGGCGGCGACCTGCGCGACGACGCCCGGCACGCGGAAGCCTTGGGGCTGTTGCGGGTTCATCCGGCGCTCGAGCGGGCCCGGGAACAGACCCGCGCCGTCGGTGCGCAAGCTCGTGCCGCTCTGGATCGGTTGCCGAGCTCTGCCGCCAAGGCTGCGCTGGTCGCCCTGGTCGAGTCAGTGGTTGAGCGGGTGGGTTGAGGTCGCCCACGTCAGCTCACCCATCGGGTGGGCAGTAGATGCTGTTATTCGGGCCCCATAACCGCATCTACTGACCACTGGATGACGTCCGCGGGCCATGCGGCAGAGTGGGGACCGTGAAGCGGATTGGCCTGGACCAGCTCGGCAGCATCATCGACATCCGTCGTGATGATCTTCGTGTGGTCACGAGCGGCAACAGCAGCGTGCCCTCCCGCACGCTCGCCGCCTTCGACTCGCTGGTCCGCGAGTACCGGCTGCACATGCTCAACGCCCCTGCTGGCCTGCCCGACCGCGAGGGGGTCATGCTCGAGACCCCGTTCGTCGGGCCCGGAATGCGCAGCAGCCCACGGCTGGTGTACTTCCCATGCCGCTTGTCGCAGGTTCCACTCCTGTTCGGGCGGCGGCTGCATATCGACGTGGTCATCGCACACACGTCCGTGCCAGTGGACGGCAAGGTATCTCTCGGGCTGGAGGTCAACGTTCTCCCGGCGGCCATCGAGGCTTGCCAGGCGCGCGGCGGGGTGGTCATCGCCCAGATGAACCCCCAGGTGCCGTACACGTACGGCGACGGTGAGTACGACGTGGACCGCTTCGACGCGGTGATCGAGGTCGAGGAACCCGTCCTCACCCACCAGGAGCCGCAGCGCGACCTCAGTCTCAACGCCGGCGGCCTCACTCGCGAGGAGAGCGCCCAGATCATTGGCGGGTACATCTCGGAGCGTGTTGGCGACGGAGCGACCTTGCAGATGGGCATCGGCGACATCCCGGATGCCGCCCTCAACGGGCTGCTGGCCAAGCGCAACCTAGGGATCTGGAGCGAGGTCATCAGCGATGGCGTCCTCGAGCTCGAACGCGCCGGTGCCCTGGACCCGCACCGGCCGATTGTGACGTCGATCGTCTTCGGCGGAACCGACCTGTACAAGTGGGTGCACCTCAACGACCGCGTGCGGATGCTGCGTACGGAGACGACCAACGCGCCGCAGCTGATTTCGCGCAACCGGGCGATGACGAGCATCAACACGGCCTTGCAGGTAGACCTGTTCGATCAGGCGAACGCCTCGCGGATCAAAGCCCGGATCTTCTCCGGCTTCGGAGGCCAGACTGACTTCACCGTGGGCGCTTTGCATGCTGTGGGAGGGCAGGCAATCATGGCCTTGCGGTCCTGGCACCCGAAGGCCGACACCTCGACGATCGTCCCGCTGCTGGAGGCCCCGGTGACCTCCTTCCAGCACTCGGTGGTCGTCACCGAGCAAGGGGTCGCGCAGATCGCCGGCCGCGACCAGAAGGGGCAGGCGGTGCATCTCATCGAGCACGCTGCCCACCCACACGCGCGGGACTACCTCTGGGAAGAGGCGCAGGAGCTCGGGCTGGCCTGATGGCTGGACCCAGGCGGCAGTTGTGTGGCAAGGCGGCAGCTATATCTGCCGCCAAGCCGTGCCAACTGCCGCAAGTAGCCCAACCGCCGCCAAGCCGTGCCAACTGCCGCCAAGCCGTGCCAACTGCCGCCAAGCCGCGCAACAGCTCATCGGCGCAGGCGGGCGTGCAGCGAGTCGACAGTCAGCACGGTGAGCGCCACCCAGACGATCGCGAAACCGACCCAGCGGGCGGGGGAGATGTGCTCGCCCAGGGCTAGCGAGGCCAGCAGCTGCATGACCGGGGCGATGAACTGGATCAGCCCGATCGTGACAAGCGGAATCCGGCGCGCCGCGGCCGCGAAGAGCAGAAGCGGGGTGGCCGTCACGGGTCCGGTCAGGGCCAGCAGCAGCAGGTGGCTGATCCCGTTGGAGGCAAAGGTGCTGGCGTTCGAGAGGACGAGGGCGCAGATGCCCACCAGGGCCAGCGGGGTGAGTACCGCGGTCTCGAAAGTGAGGCCGTGCAGAGCCGGCAGGTCGGCACCCATGCGGTTCTTGAGCAAACCGTAAAGGGCGAACGACACGGCCAGGGCGAGGGCGGTGAGTGGCAACTGCCTGGCCACGACGGTGAGGAACACCGCCGCGGCGGTCGCGATGCCGACCGCCAGCCACTGCAGCGGGCGCAGGCGTTCCCCGAGCACGATGACGCCGAGTGCGACGGTGACGAGTGGGTTGAGGAAGTATCCCAGGGCGGCCTCGCTCGTCTGACCGCCGAGCACGGCGAAGATGTAGGTCAGCCAGTTCCCGGCGATGAGCAGCGCGGCGACGGTCAGCCCGGCCAGGACACGCCTGCGGCGCAGCATCGGCCGAATCCACGCCCAGTCGCGTCGCACGGCGAGAAGGAGCAGGCAGAACAGGAATGTCCATACGATCCGTTGCGCCACGATCTCCCATGGGCGCGCCGGCACGAGCGCGACGAAGAAGAACGGTATGAGCCCCCAGAGGCCGAACGCGCCGAATCCGTAGAGCAGGCCGGTACGGCGCCGGTCCGCAGACCCAGGGCTCTGCTCCGGCTCTACCGTGGGCGCAGTGCTCGACGCCGGCGGTTCGCCGCTGCCTGGATGGATCGAACTGGCGGTTTCCTCGGCGCTCACTCGCCGACGGTCCAGGTGTCCTTGCCGGCAATCAGCGCAGCGAGGTCCTCGTCGGTGGCCGGGGGCAGCTCACCGCGAGCGCTGCGCACCTGGGCGCGCACCAGATCGTCGTATGCCGGTCGGTGGACGGCACGGAAGACGCCCATGGGCACGTGGTTGAGACCGGGGTCGGAGAGGCGACTGAGCGAGAAGGCCGCCGCTGGGTCACGTGAGTCGACGCTGTGGATGAGGATCTCGTCCGGGTCGGCCTCCTCGCGGGGCACGACAGCCACCGAGCCGCCCTTGGTGCGCACGACGATGTGGGTCGTCGTGCCGATCTCCTGCCCGTCGTGCAGGTAGAGCAGCCGGGCCTGGGCCTCGTCCTTGTCCTTGAGCACCCGAAAGGCGCCGTCGTTGAAGATCGGGCAGTTCTGGTAGATCTCGATGAGGGCGGAGCCCCGGTGCTCGGCCGCCGCCCGCAAGGTGTCGATGAGGTGCTTGCGGTCGGAGTCCATGGTCCTGGCCACGAAGGTCGCCTCGGCCCCCAGCGCCACCGAGACTGGGTTGAACGGATGGTCCACCGAGCCCATCGGGGTGGACTTGGTGACCGTGCCCATCTTGGACGTGGGGGAGTACTGGCCCTTGGTCAGCCCGTAGATCTCGTTGTTGAACAGCAGGATCTTGAGGTTGACGTTGCGCCTCAGCGCGTGGATGAGGTGGTTGCCGCCGATGGACAACGCGTCACCGTCGCCGGTGACGACCCACACGGACAGGTCCTCGCGGCCCACCGCGAGGCCGCTGGCGATCCCTGTCGCCCGGCCGTGGATCGAGTGCATCCCGTAGGTGTCGAGGTAGTAGGGGAACCGGGACGAGCAACCGATGCCGGAGATGAAGACGATGTTCTCGCGCTTGAGGCCCAGCTCGGGCAGGAAGCTCTGCATGGCCGCCAGGATGGCGTAGTCGCCACACCCTGGGCACCAGCGCACCTCCTGGTCGGACGCGTACTCCTTGCGCGTCGGGGCTGGTGCGTCCGGGTCGAGCGTCGGCACGTGGGCGGTGCCGAGCATCGGCATGGACAGTTCGGTGGTCATCGGGAGACCTCCTTGCTCGCCAGCTCACCCGCGAGGACGTTGGCCAGTTCGACGGACCGGAACGGCAGCCCGCGGACCGCGGTGTGAGAGTGGATGTCGACTAGGTAGCGGGCGCGCAGCAGCATGGCGAGCTGGCCGAGGTTCATCTCGGGCACCACGACGCGCTCGTAACGGCCCAGCACCTCGCCGAGGTTCCGCGGGAACGGGTTGAGATGGCGCAGGTGGGCTCGGGCCACCCGATGGCCTTGGTTGCGCAGCAGGCGTGCCGCGGCGGCAATCGGACCGTAGGTGGATCCCCAGCCGAGCACGAGCAGGCGAGCCTCGCCGCTCGGGTCATCGACCTCGACGTCGGGGATGGTGTCGGCGATCCGCTCGATCTTCGCCGCGCGCAGCCGGGTCATCCGCTCGTGGTTGTCGGGGTCGTAGGAGATGTTGCCGGTGACGTCTTCCTTCTCGATGCCGCCGATGCGGTGCTCGAGCCCAGCAGTTCCGGGGATCGCCCAGGGGCGGGCGAGCGTCTTGGGGTCACGGGCATACGGATGGAACACCGCGGCGCCGGCGTGGTCGATCGCGTTCGGCACAGTCGCGAAGTTCGGGTCGATGACCGGCAGCTCGTCGATCTGGGGCAGCCGCCAGGGTTCGGACCCGTTTGCGAGGTACCCGTCGGACAAGATGATGACGGGCGTGCGGTAGGTGGTCGCGATGCGGGTGGCTTCGATGGCGATGTCGAAGCAGTCGACCGGCGACTGGGGAGCGACCACCGCGATCGGCGACTCGCCGTTGCGCCCGAACAGCGCCTGCAGCAGGTCGGCCTGCTCGGTCTTGGTCGGCAGACCGGTCGAGGGGCCGCCCCGCTGGACGTCGACGATGAGCAGCGGCAGCTCCAGCGAGATGGCCAGGCCGATGGTCTCGGCCTTGAGCGCAAGACCCGGGCCGGAGGTCGTGGTCAGCCCGAGCGCGCCGCCGAACGAAGCACCCAGGGCCATGCCGACACCGGCGATCTCGTCCTCGGCCTGGATGGTCGTGACCCCGAAGCGTTTGAGCCCGGCCAGGGTGTGCAGGATGTCGGAAGCCGGGGTGATCGGGTAGGAGCCGAGGATGAGCGGCAGGCCGGCTCGGTGCGCGGCAACGACCAGCCCGTACCCGAGAGCGACGTTGCCGGTGATGTTGCGGTAGGTGCCCGGCTGCATCTTGGCCGGCGCGACCTGGTAGCTGTGCGCGAAGTCCTCGGTCGTCTCGCCGTAGTGCAGCCCCGCGTGCAGGGCGGTGAGGTTGGCCTGCAACAGGTCGGGCTTGCGGGCGAACTTGGTCGCCAGGAACCGTTCCGTGCCCTCGGTGGGGCGGGTGTAGAGCCACGACAGCAGGCCGAGGGCGAACATGTTCTTGGCCCGCTCCTTGTCCTTGCGTGACAGGGTGTGGGCCGCCAGCGCCTCGACGGTCATCGACGTCAGCGACAGGGGATGCACGTGGTAGGACTCGAGCGAGCCGTTGTCCAGCGGCGACTCGGTGTACCCGACCTTGGCCAGGTTGCGTGCCGTGAACTCGTCGGTGTCGACAATGATCGTCGCACCCCGGGGGAGGTCGGGCAGGTTGGCCTTGAGCGCAGCCGGGTTCATCGCGATGAGCACGTCAGGAGCGTCGCCCGGGGTGAGCACGTCGTGGTCGGCGAAATGCAGCTGGAAGCTGGAGACGCCCGGCAGCGTCCCCTGAGGGGCGCGGATCTCCGCGGGAAAGTCCGGCAAGGTGGACAGGTCATTTCCATAGACCGCCGAGCCTGACGTGAACCGGTCGCCGGTGAGCTGCATGCCATCACCCGAGTCCCCCGCGAATCGGATGACCACACGTTCCAGCTGCTGAGTGGGCTTGCTCATGGGGAGAGTCACCAACCTCGCGACGGGATCCGTCCTCGACGACGGCATACCCAGCCATCCTAAGCCGCTGCGCAGGAAGTTAGCTGCCCCGGACGCGCGCCTAGGCCCTCAGCGCGGCGATCTGCGCAGCGTCGTAGCCGAGCTCGCGCAGAACCGCCTCGGTATCAGCGCCGGTCGTCGTCGGCCGGCCCGGGTATGCCGGGGTGGCTGAGAACCTCGGCGCGGGAGCCGGTAGCAGATGCTCGCCGACCCGAACGTAGGCCGCCCTGGCGACGGCGTGCGGGTGGCCCGGCGCCTCCTCGCGGGTGAGGACCGGCGCGAGGCACGCATCGGAGCGTTCGAGCAACGCGCACCACTCGTCGCGGGTGCGGGTCGCGAAGAGCGCTGCCCACCGGCTCTTGGCGTCCGGCCATCCGGCAGGGTCGCTGCGCCGTGCGGGATGGCGCGGGTCGCCCTCGGGAAGGTCGAGGTCCAGGCGCCGCAGCAGCTCGCCGTAGAAGTGCTCCTCCAGCGCCCCGACCGCCACGTGGCGCCCGTCGGCGCATTCGTACACCTCGAAGTAGGGTGCCCCCGTGTCGAGGACGTTGTGCCCGGGGGCCTGGTTCCACAGCCCCACCGCGGCCAGCGCCCGCGCAAAGGTCGTCAGGTATGCCGTGCCGTCCACGATCGCGGCATCGACGACTTGGCCCGCTCCGCTGGCTCGAGCGCGGTAGAGGGCGGCGAGCAGGCCGATGACCAGGTGGAGCGACCCTCCCGCGAGGTCACCGACCAGCACGCTGGGCGGCACCGGCCGGGGCACCCTGCCATCGGCCTCGTCGCGCACCACGCCGGCGAGCGCGCCCGTCGGAGCGACGTAGGTGATGTCGTGGCCGGCATACGGGGCGAGCGGGCCGGTCTGGCCCCAGCCCGTGAGCCTGCCGTAGACCAGCCGCGGGTTGCGCGCGAGGCACTCCGCCGGGCCCACCCCGAGGCGCTCCATCACCCCGGGCCGGAACCCCTCCACCAGCAGGTCGGAGCGCTCGGCCAGGGTCAACACGAGGTCGCGGCCCAGGTCGGACTTGAGGTCGGCGACGACGGAGCGCTTACCCCGCAGCAGCACGGGCGTGTCGGCGAGGCTGGGCGCACGCTGCGGACGGTCGACCTGGACGACGTCGGCGCCCAGGTCGGCCAGGATCATCCCGGCGAACGGTGCCGGACCCAGGCCGGCGAGCTCCACCACGCGCACGCCGGCAAGGGGGCCGCCCTCGCCAGGGCCGGCCCCCTCGGCGGGTTCGGCGTGCTCAGAGAAGCTCACTCAGCTCCCGTTGCGCCAGAGCCAGGACGGCCTCGCGGGCGTCACCTGCGGTGCGGGCCTCGAGGGCCGCATGCGCCATCCGCTGACAGGTCGCCAGGTCGTGCAGCGACAGCGCGTAGCGAACCAGCGAGACCTTGGACGGCGCCATCGACAGGCTGCTCACTCCCAGGCCCGTCAACACGAGGGCAACCAGCGGGTCGCCGCCGGCCTCGCCGCAGACGCCCATCGGCTTGCCGGCGAGCCTGGCTCCTGCACACGCCTGCCCGATGACCTGCAGCACGGCTGGTTGCCACGGGTCGAGCAGGTCTGAGAGCGCGCCCTCCATCCGGTCGGCGGCCATGGTGTACTGCGCCAGGTCGTTGGTGCCCAGGCTGCCGAAGTCGACCTCGGCGAGGACATGGCGCGCCTGGACCGCGGCGCCAGGCACCTCGATCATCACCCCGACCGACGGCAGGCCGTTCTCGCGGACCCGCCGGGCGAACCAGGCGGCCTCCTCAGCGGTGGCGACCATCGGCGCCATCACCTTGACGTCGGCCTCGGTGGCCTTGGCGGCGGCCGCGAGTGCCTCCAGCTGCACGTCCAGCAGGTCGGGCCGGTGGGCGGACAGGCGCAGTCCACGCTTGCCGAGGGCTGGGTTCTCCTCCGGGCCGAGGTCGGCGAAGGCGAGCGGCTTGTCGGCGCCGGCGTCGAGGGTGCGCACGACGACGCGTCTGGTGCCGAACGGCTTGAAGACGTCGGTGTAGAGGGCGGTCTGCTCGGCGAGCGTGGGCGCGGTGTCGCGGCTGAGGAAGACGAACTCGGTGCGGAACAGTCCGACACCTTCGACGTCCGCAGCCGCCGCGCTCACCGCGTCCTCGACCCCGCCGATGTTGGCGAGCAGGGCGACGGGATGTCCGTCACGGGTGGCGCCCGGCCCGCGCGAGCCGGCGAGGGCCCGCTTTCGCCGCTCGCCCTTGCCGACCAGCTCGTCCTGGTACGCCGCGCTGGGATTGACGGTGACCAAGCCGGTGTCGCCGTCCACCGCCACGACCGTCCCAGCAGGTATGCCGGTCGCTCCCGGGAACTGCACCACGGCCGGGATGCCGAGCTGAGCGGCGAGGATCGCCGTGTGGCTGGTTCGTCCACCCGCTTCGGTGACGATGGCTCTGACCTTGGCTGGGTCCAGCGTTGCCGTCTCCGCGGGGGCCAGGTCCATTGCGACGATGACACTGGGCTCGGTGAGCGGGGGCACCCCTGGATCCGGCTGGCCGAGTAGCCGCGCCACGACGCGGTTGCGCACGTCCTTGAGGTCGGTGACCCGCTCGGCGAAGTACCCACCGAGTGCCTCGAACTGCACGGCATACTCCTCGACCGCCGTCGAGACTGCGTTGGTCGGTCCGATGCCGGCCGAGAGCAGCTTGCCGATCGCCTTCTGCAGCCCCTTGTCGCGGGCGATGAGCGCCGTAGCCTGCAGGATCTTCTTGGCCGTCTCGTCGACGAGCGCCGCGCGCTCCTCGAACGTCTGGGCGACCGACTCGAACACGGCCTTGATCTGGGCGTGCTCGGCCTCGGGGTCGGCAGTGGGCTTCTCGTCCGACGGTGGCCGGACCGGCGGTCGGACCTGGACAACCGGTCCGACCGACGCTCCTCCGCTGACCCCGATGCCGTGCGGGGCATCAGTCATGGTCGATCACTCCTCGGCGTCGAGGTCGCGGGAGAGCAGCTCGACGAGCGAGTCCAGGGCCTCGTCGGCGCCGTTGCCCTCGGCGGTGAGGATGACCTCCTCCCCGTGTTTGGCGCCGAGGGCCATGACCCCGAGGATGCTCGTCGCGTCCGTTGGTTCCTCGCCCGCGCGGGCGATCTCCACGTCGAGTCCGGTCTCGGTCGCGGCCTGGACAAACAAGGCCGCAGGCCGGGCGTGCAGCCCGACGGACGAGGCAATCGTGACGGTGCGGCTGGGCATGCGTTCTCCTTGAGTTCGGTATGCCGGTCGGTCACCCGGCGACGGCCTCGAGCCGGGCGTCGGACGGCGCACCGTGTCGAAGTGCGGACTGCTTGAGCGCGATGACGATGACCGTCATGATGACGACGCCGACGGCGATCGCAGCGACGAAGAGCAGCGGGTTGCCGATGAGCGGCAGCACCCAGATCCCGCCGTGGGGTGCGCGCAGCGTGCAGCCGAAGAGCATGACGAGCGCACCGGTCACCGCCGAGCCGGCGACCGAGGAGACGATGACTCTGACCGGGTCGGCAGCTGCGAAGGGGATCGCTCCCTCTGAGATGAACGAGGCTCCCAGCAGCCAAGCCGCCTTGCCGTTCTCGCGTTCGGGCTCGGTGAACAGCGACGGACGCAGTGTCGTGGCCAAGGCCATGGCGAGCGGGGCGACCATGCCTGCGGCCATGACGGCGGCCATGATCTTCAGCTGGGGTGCATCGGTGGCCGTGCCAGCAGCGGCGAGCCCCGTGGTAGCGAAGGTGTAGGCGACCTTGTTGACCGGCCCGCCGAGATCGAAGCCCATCATGGCGCCGAGGATGACCCCCAGGATGACCGCGCTGGCACCGGACATGCTGTTGAGCCAGTTGTTCAGCCCGGTCATGAGCCAAGCGATCGGCCGAGCCAGCACGATGATGAACAGCCCGCCGGTGATGAGCGTGGACAGCAGCGGGATGACGACGACTGGCATGACCCCGCGCACCCCCTTGTGGACCTTCCATCCGGAGATCCACCTCGCCACGAACCCGCCGAGGAGGCCGGTCACGAGGCCGCCGAGGAAGCCGGCGTTCGTCTGCACGGCGATGAGGCCGCCGACGATGCCCGGGACGAGACCGGGACGGTCGGCGATCGCCCAGGCGATGTAGCCGGAGAGGATCGGCACAAGGAAGGAGAACGCGATGCCGCCGATGACGAACAGCAGCGCCGCCCAGGAGGTCAGGCTCAAGACGCTGAAGGTCTGCCCGATGTTGTATGCCGGGTCCTTGGCGGTGAGGCTGTAGTTGGTGATCTCGATGGCTCCGTTAGAGCCCATGGCGACCTGGGCCAGCATGAAGCTGATCGCGATGAGAATGCCGCCCGCGGCGACGAACGGGATCATGTACGACACGCCGGTCATCAGCCACTGCCGCAGCTTGGTGCCGACACCGACGC
>JBIOUP010000171.1:0-8626 GCA_044867305.1 Dermatophilaceae bacterium | reverse complement strand
AAGGCCCGTTCCGGTGGGTGGCGCTCTCCGGCGACCCGGGGGACATCGCCGTGACGGACCGGGCTGTGCTGGAACTGTTTCCGGACAACGAGCGGCTGCACCGGTGGATGCGCCACCCACCGGAACGGGCCTTTGCCCTCGCAGAACAGCGGGCGGATGTATGCCGGCACGAACCCGGGGAACGCGAACGCCCGCTCATACCCGCCGAGCCTGGCCTCGTCACGGATCGAGTTGCCGTAGTCGAAGACCTCCGCGCCGCCGTCGAGGAAGCCGACCATCGCCTCGACGTGGTGGGCCATCGAGGCACGGGCCCGGTCGGTGAACTCCTCGGGTTTGCGCTCGGCGTAGTCGTGCCAGTCGCCGAGGTCGACGCCCTCGGGCAGGTAGGACAGCGGGTCGTGGGCGCTCGTCTGGTCGGTGACGATGTCGATCGGCACACCACGGCGCAACAGAGCCGGGAAGACCTCGGCGGCATTGCCGACCACGCCGACCGACCACGCGCGGCGCTGCGCCTTCGCCCGGATGGCGGTCTCCACGCCATGGTCCAGGCTCTCGGCGACCTCGTCGAGGTAGCGGTGCTCGACCCGCCGGTGCAGCCGGGCGGGGTCGACGTCGACGATGAGGCACACCCCGCCGTTGAGGGTCACGGCAAGTGGCTGGGCCCCGCCCATGCCGCCGCACCCGCCCGTGAGCGTCAGGGTGCCGGCGAGGGTGCCGGCATACCTCTTGTCGGCGATGGCGGCGAACGTCTCGTAGGTGCCCTGGACGATCCCCTGGGTGCCGATGTAGATCCACGAGCCCGCAGTCATCTGGCCGTACATGGTCAGGCCCAGATGCTCCAGGCGGCGGAACTCCGGCCAGCTCGCCCAGTCGCCGACGAGGTTGGAGTTGGCGATGAGCACACGGGGTGCCCACTCGTGGGTCCGCATGACTCCGACCGGACGCCCGGACTGCACGAGCATCGTCTCATCGGGTGCCAATGTCGCCAGGGTGGCCACCATGGCGTCGAAGGAGCGCCAGTCGCGTGCTGCTCGTCCGGTGCCGCCGTAGACGACCAGGTCATCGGGCCGCTCGGCGACCTCCGGGTCGAGGTTGTTCATGAGCATCCGCAGCGGGGCCTCGGTCTGCCAGCTGCGCGCGGTGAGCGTGCCGCCCCGGGATGCGTGGACCTCGCGTGCGCCCTCCATGCCCGTCCTCCTCCCTGCGTGGGCAGCTTCCACGCATCGGCCCTGCAAAGTCCACGAGTTGTTGCGTGCTCCTCGATACATCATGGAGCAAACGCCAACTCCAGGAGTTTGTGAAGCATCGGGCTGCGTATGCCGGGTGCTCAGCCCAGCGGCCCGGTCACCTGTTCGGCGACGGCCACGGCGGCGCCGGACCGGACCAGCTCGACGGCCACGTCGATCTCTGGTGCCAGCCACCGATCCGGACCTGGCCCTGGCCATCCGGCCTCGCGCAGGGCCTCGACGACGGCTCCGGTCGCCGGGGCGGGCCGCAGCGGCCCGCGCAGCACGAGACCGCGTGCGGCGGTGAGCAGCTCGATGGCGAGAACCGTGGTGAGCCCCTCGACCGACCGGCGCAGTTTGCGTCCGGCCGCCCACCCCATCGACACGTGGTCCTCCTGCATCGCGGAGGTGGGGATGGAGTCGGTGCTGGCCGGCACGGCATACCGTTTGAGCTCGGCGACCACCGCCGCCTGGGTGTAGTGCGCGATCATGTGCCCGGAGTCGACTCCGGGGTCCTCGGCGAGGAACGGCGTGAGGCCGTGCGAGCGGGCGGGGTCGAGGAAGCGGTCGGTGCGCCGCTCGGACATGCTGGCCAGGTCCGCGGCGACGATGGCCAGGAAGTCCAGGACGTAGGCGACCGGGGCGCCGTGGAAGTTGCCGTTGGACTCGACTCGGCCGTCGAGTGTGACAACGGGGTTGTCGATCGCAGCGGCCAGCTCCCATGCGGCCACCCGAGCCGCGTGCTCGAGGGTGTCACGAGCCGCGCCGGTCACCTGTGGCGCGCAGCGCAGCGAGTACGCGTCCTGGACCCGAGTGCATTCCTCGGTGGCGTGTGAGGCGCGAATTTCACTGTCGCGCATCAGCCTTCGGATATTGTCGGCTGAGACGGCCTGGCCCGGCTGGGGACGCAGGGCGTGCAGGTCGGCTGCGAAGACGTCGTCGGTGCCAAGGAGCCCCTCGACGCTCATCGCGCTGGTGAGATCGGCAGCGGTGAGCAACAGACGCAGGTCCGCGATGGCCAGGGCGAGCATGCCGAGCATCCCGTCGGTGCCGTTGATCAGCGCCAGCCCCTCCTTCTCGGCCAGGGTCAACGGGTTGATGCCCACGGCGGCGAGCGCCTCGGCAGCCGGGCGGCGCACGCCCTCCGCGTCATGCACGAGTCCCTCGCCCATGGCGGCGAGGGCGCAGTGCGCGAGCGGGGCGAGGTCACCCGAGCAGCCGAGTGAGCCGAACTCGTGGACGACCGGGGTGATCCCGGCGTTGAGCAACGCGGCGTACGTGTCGGCCGTGACCTCTCGAACGCCGGTGCGACCGGTCGCCAGAGTGGCCAGGCGCAGCAGCATGAGGGCGCGCACGACCTCCCGCTCGACGTCGTCGCCCGAGCCGGCCGCATGAGAGCGGATCAGGCTGCGCTGCAGCTGTGCCCGCTTCGTCACGGGGATGTGTGTGGTCGCCAATGCGCCGAAGCCGGTCGAGATCCCGTAGTGCGGCTCGGTGTCGTTGGCCAGGGCCGCCACGATGGCGCGGCTTTGGCGGATCGCCGCGCGCGCCGGGTCGGAGAGGGCCACGATCGCGCCGTCCCGGGCGACCCGGACGACGTCGTCGATGCTGAGCGGTCCGGCGCCGACGGTGACCGTGGTCATGGCCCCATTCTCAGGTCAGCACCGACGCAACGGCGAGTGTCGCGGCGAACCCGCCTCCATGCCGCTTACGAGGAGCGGTGCGGAACAGCCGGAGCACTGTCGAGGTCGATGACCCGGCCGGCAACGAGCACGCGCACGTGGTTGGCCACGTCGGCTACGGCGGCGTTGAGCCAGCCCAGCTCCTCCTGCAGGAAGCGGCCCGACGGGCTGTCGGCCGGCAGACCCAGTCCGACCTCGTTGGTGACGAGCACGACGTCACGGCCGGTGCGTCCGAGCGCGTCGACGAGCGCGTCGCGATGTGCGGCCACGTGTCTGGAAGCGGCCGGCAGGTCGTCCCACAGCTCGGCGCCGTCGAGCAGGCCGGTGACCCAGTCGGCCAGGCAGTCGATGAGCACGGGGTCGCCCGCCCGGTCGAGCATCGCGACCAGGTCGAGCGTTTCCAGCGTTTCCCAGTCGGCCGGACGGGCCTCGCGATGTCGAGCCACTCTGGCAGCCCACTCGGGGTCGGCGACGCCGGGTGCAGTGCCGGTGGCCACGACGGTCACGTTCCGAGCGTCGCGCAGCAGGTGCTCGGCATACCGGCTCTTGCCGCTGCGCATCCCTCCCGTTACGAGCGTCACTGCCATGACGTCAGCCTATGGGGCGCACCTAGAGCATCCGCTGCATCGCGGCGATAGCCCCCCGAAGGTAGCGCTCGATCACGGCGCGCTCCGCGTCGTCGAGCTGGGAGTCCAGTTCTCCGAGTGCGGTGAACATGGGCAGCAGGTAGCCGAGCACCTCTTCGCGGCCGGAGTCGGTGATCACTACCTGGGTGCGCCGTTTGTCATGGTCGTGCGGTTCGCGCACCGCGTGCCCGCGCGCGCACAGCCGGTCGACGATGCCCGAGGAGGCGGCGGAGGTCACGCCGAGCCCCTTGGCCAGCTCGACCGGTCCGTGCGGAGAGGCGATGAGCATCTCCAGGGCACGCAGCTCGGAGTGGCTCAGCTCGGCTCGACGGGCGACCGCCGGGGCGACCTGTTCGGCCACCTGGATGAGCTCCCGCAAGGCCCGCAGCGTCGGGGTCTGGCGCCACTGCGCGATGAATGCCGTGTTCGGTCCGCCCACCGTCGCCTCCTTCCTCGGGCCTCGGTTCGCGCCCTTTACGCTGGCACCTCGCGATGGCGCCCTTGCGGGCGTGCCTTCCTTGGCTCGGTACCGCTGGCAGCCACCTTACGGGGCCACCAGAAATGGTCTCCGAGGATCAGGGCGATTGCTGGGACCAGCACGGTGCGGACGACCAGCGTGTCGAGCAGCACCCCGATACAGATGATTACCCCGATCTGGGCCAGAACAACCAGGGGCAGCACGCCGAGCACCGCGAACACGGCCGCGAGGAGGATGCCGGCGCTGGTGATGACGCCTCCCGTGGCGCCGAGGGCGCGCAGCATCCCCTCGCGGGAGCCATGTCGCGCCGCCTCTTCCCGAGCGCGCGTCACCAGGAGGATGTTGTAGTCGACACCGAGCGCCACCAGGAAGAGGAAGGTGATCAGTGGCGCGGCCACATCGAGCGCGGAGAAGCCGAAAACCTCCGTGAACAGCCACCAGGACGCCCCCAGCGCGGCCAGATACGTGGCGACGACGGTGAGGACGAGGATCGGAGGAGCAACGAGCGAACGCAGCAGCACGATGAGCGACACGAGGACGAGGACGAGGATGAGCGGCAAGATGAGCGCTCGGTCCCGTCCTGCGGCCTCAGCTGCGTCCACCCGCTGTGCTTCGGTGCCACCCACGTAGGTGCCGGGTATGCCGTCGAGCGCTCCGCGCAGGTCTCGGACCACCTGACGCGACTCGTCCGTGCCAGGTGCGGCGGCAACGACGACCTGCACCCGGGCAAGTCCGTCGACGCTGGCGCCCGGAGTGGCTCGGGAGACGCCGGAGACGCCGGCGGCGGTTCGCGTGACCAGCGCGCTGTCGCCCTCGGTCACGATGACCAGTGGGTCGGAGGTGCCGGCCGGGAACGACTGGGCCAAGCGCTCGGCCGCGGCAATGGCCTCCGGTTTGCGCAGGAACTGGTCGGATGTCGACAACCCGATCCGGATCTGGCTCACACCCGCTGCCAGCGCAGCCAGGACGAGGCAGGTCGCCACGACGAAGGCGGTGGGCCGCGCCGCCACCCGGTCACCGATGCGCCGCCACAGCGAGCGCGAGTCGCTGAGGCTGGTCTGGCCGACCCGGGGGACCAGCGGCCAGAAGACCCATCGCCCGAACAGCACGAGGACCGCCGGCAACACGAGCAGGGCGTAGCCGGCGGCGACGACAATGCCCACCGCGCTCGCCACCCCCAGGCCCCTCGTCGAGGGGAAGGCCGACAGCAGCAGGGTCAGCAGGGCAAGCACGACGGTCGTCGCGCTGACCAGCACGGCCTCCCCGGTTCGCCGCAGCGCGTGGCGCATGGCGGCATACCGGTCCGGCTCCGTGCGGAGCTCGTCGCGGTAGCGGGAGATGAGCAGCAACGCGTAGTCGGTGCCAGCGCCGAAGACGAGAACAGACAAGATGCCAAGCGTCGACTCGTCCCAGGGGATGCCGGTCGCCCTGAGCACGTGAGTGGCGAGCACCGCCGCGAGCTGGTCGGCGATCCCGACGACGAGCAGCGGCACCAGCCAGAGAATCGGGCTGCGGTAGGTGAGGATGAGCAGGATCGCGACGACCGAGGCGGTCGCCAGCAAGAGCCGGGTGTTGGCGCCCTCGAAGACCGCGCCCAGGTCGGTCTGCACGGCGGCCGGGCCGGTCACCTGCACCGTGACCCCGGCCGGCGCCTGCGCCCGCAGGTCGGCGCGCAAGGCGGTGACCGCTGCCGAGATCTCGGCGTTGGCGCTCCCCTGGACGGGCAGGACGCCGAGGGCTGCGGTCTGGTCTTGGCTGACCTGCAAGGTGGGTGGACCGCTGGGACTGGTGCCCGAGCTGGCCCCGAGCCGCTGCGCGAAGGAGCGGGTCAGGTCCGCGATGGTTTGGCTGCTCAGGGTGCCTGAGCCCGCCGTGTAGAGCACGATGGCGGTCGAGCCATCCCCCTGAGGAAAGCGTTCCAGCAGTTCGACGACTGTCGTGCTGTCGGCCCCCGCCGGCAGAGTGTCGGTGGCCGAAGCCGACCGCTCGGCCTGCTTGACCCCGCCGATGCAGGCGAACGCGAACAACAGCAGGGCGAGGGCGACGATCCACGCTCGCCCGCGTCTGATGAGAAGAGATGGCAAATCGCGCACCGGTCGGGCTCCTGGTTCGGCCGAGAAGTAGATAAGTAGATTAGTAACCTACTTTACTACCTGCCGTCAAGCCTTCGCCGCCCGGCGCCAGGCCGGCCGTCATGCCGGCAGAGTTCCCCGCATGATGCTGTCACCGGAGTGGCGGGCGTCGTTGTCGTAGTGTTCCCGAGACAGGTCGACGATCCGGTAGCCCTGGGCCAGAGCCGAAGGCGGCACAGCGAAGACTGCTTTCGTGGCGTCCAAAACCCCGAGGGAGAGCATCCGCTGCCCGTCGTCGTTGAGCAGCCACACCTCCACGTACCCCGGAGTGCTGGGCATGGCGGCGGTGGAAACGCGTAGCTCGGTCGTGCCGCCCTCCTCGAGCAGGTCGGCCCGGCCCAACGTCTGGGACCCGTCCAGAGCGGAGAGCTGGACAGAGGAGACCACCTGCGGGGCCGGTTCACCCGGGCCCCATACGAGCCGACCAAGCCCGATCCCGGCCAGCAGGCACACGCCGGCGGCGAGCAACTGCCAGCGTCGGCGCAAACGGGTGGCGGGCCGGGGCTGCTCTGTGCCCGGTGATGACGGCGTGGCAACCGCAGCCGGGGAAGTGGCGCCGTGGGGGGCAGGTGCCGTGGCGGCGGCAATCCGCTCCCAGAGTCGTCCGTCGGGCAGCTCGGCGGGCTGCTCCGCGGAGCTGTCCGCGAGCAACTGCTCGACCCGGCGCAGTTGGGCAAGGCCGGCGTTGCACTCCGGGCAGGTCCGCACGTGCTCGCGATCGGACGGCGGCACGTCGGTCTGCCCGAGAGCCAGAGCAGCCAGGACCTCGTCAGGAACGTGCGTCATCGGTGGCCTCCTCCAGCTCTCGTCGCAGGTGGATCAACCCGCGCCGCAGGTGGCTCTTCACCGTGCCGAGCGGCAGCTCCAGGATCTCGGCGATCTGCTCATGGGTCCGGTCCTCACCGTAGGCCAGGGCCAACACCGAGCGTCTCGGCTCGGCCAGCCGCGCGAGCGCATCCCGAAGGACGACCCCGTCCACGAGGGTGTCCAACGCCAGCTCAGGAACGTGGCCGTTGACGTTCCTCGCCAGGTGGCTGCTCGTGCTTTCCCGGCCACGGCGTGACAGCTCGTCGGCCACGCGTCGCCTGGTGATGCCGATCAGCCAGGCTGGCAACGCCGAGTCCGAGGGCCGCAAGCTCGCGCGGCTTTGCCAGGCGGAGACGAACACCTGCTGGGTCACGTCTTCGGCGTCCTGCCGGTTGGCGAGTGCGCGGACCGCGATGCGGTACACCAGCGCACCCCAGCGTTGGTAGCACTCGGCCAACGCGTCGTGGGCGCCGGCGGCCAGGTCCTCGGCAAGCGCGGCGACGCTGCGCTGTGCCATCTCGGTCATGAGGCCACACGATAGGTCCACCCCGGACCGCCTTTCGCCCGTCAGGCCCCGGGCACAACGGGGGCCACGACAAGCAGGTTGGCCTCGTAGCAGCGGCCCGCTCGTGCCGTCCCGTACAGTGCGGCCGGCCAGGCATACCGGCCGGGGCCCAGCGCCTCCGCGGCCAGGTATGCCGTGCCACCCCAGAGCAGGGTGGCCACCAGGACGGCGACCACCCTGTCCAGCCCCGGGCGGGTCATGAGATGGCAGCTGCCCTTCGCGGGCTCGCCACGATCGCCGGTGCGCCGGCGAGCAGGGCGCCCGCCAGGCCGACTAGGGGCGTCATATCGGGGTCAGCAGCCTGCTCTCCGGTTCCGGCAGGGCGGCACCGGCTAGCAGCGCCGCAACGGCCGCGCGAGCAAACAACATGACGATCTCCCGTCGTGAGTGGATGGCTGGTCAGAGGTTGGCCGGGCGCAGGACGAAGAGGATGCCGTGGGCGATCTGACGGTTGCCCTCGTTGATGTCCAGGCCGCGTGGGTTGAGGTAGGGGTTGATGTCGTTGGGGTCGTTGTCGACGAGCCGGACGATCTCGTACCGCCGGCTGATGACATCGACCTTGAACGAGGTTCCGGGCAGGGCCGTGTTGAGCCGGGCACCGTCGGACTTGAGGGCCGTGGCCGAGTCGATGGTGGCGCCGGGCACGACGTGGTAGAGCAGAACCCTCTCGATCGCGTCGACGCCGACGGCCCCTACGAGAGCCTTGAAGACACCCTGTTCGGTGTCGATGTGCTTCGTGGTCAGGTCGCGGATGAGCACCTGGAACGCGCGGTCGTTGGGAACGAACGCCGTCAGGGGCGTATCGCCTTGCGTGAGAACGGCTACCGGGCTGCTCGGGTTGGCCTGAAGGACGGCCAGCACGGCTTCGGTCACGATGTCGTAGTCGTTCCAGTTGCGGTCGAACTGGTCGCCGTCCGACAGCAGCACGTCGGCGAGGCTGCGGCTGCCAAGCTCTGCTGGAGCCGCTTGAGCCGAGCTGGCGGTTGCCAGCCCGATGCCCGCGGCGAGTGCGGCAGCGCTGAGGATCCGTCCACGCATGTCTTCTTCCCTTCGTCGGCGAGAGGCTGGTGCGCCTTCTCGAAGACGTATTCCGGGAAAGAGGCATGCTTG
>JBIOUP010000170.1:0-4913 GCA_044867305.1 Dermatophilaceae bacterium | reverse complement strand
AAGGCCGACCCGGAGGGGCTGATCAAGCCCATCGCCTACGTGGTCACCAAGGAAGGGGTGGAGGTGTCGGACGCGCTTGCCGACGAGCTCAAGAACCACGTGCGCAGCCGGTTGGCGAAGTACAAGTTCCCGCGATGGGTGGAGTTCGTCGACGAGCTGCCCAAGACGCCGACCGGCAAGATCCAGCGGTTCAAGCTGCGTCTTCGCGCCAGTACTGAATCGACCGATTGAGGCTCCGGCAACCGCCACTTTCGCCTATGGTGCCGTCGGCGCTCGTGCCGACAGAACGTTCGCCTCGTGAACCACGCCCGGTTTGCCTTGTGTCGAGCTGCCCGCCACGGAGTGCGGGCCGCCTGCGACAAGACTGAGCGCTCGACCCTCGTTGGTCGAGCGCCCGGTCTCGGGGGTACTACGCGGCTACTCCTGAGCTTGGGCCGGAGCGTGGACAGCGTGCGACTCCGACCGGTGGATGCCGCCGACCAGCAGCGCCACGGCGGCGATGACACCGAACAGGGCCGCGCCGAAGAACGCCCACGGCTGGGTCATCTTCGCTCCGACTACCCATCCGCCGAGGATCGGCCCGGTGATCGCCCCGACGCGCCCGACACCGGCGACGAAGCCCAGAGCGGTCGCCCGGATCTTGGCCGGGTGGTTCTCGCTCGTGAACGCGTAGACGAGAACCTGGCCGCTGAAGACGAAGATGCCGGCAATGAACACGACGACGAAGAGCACGAGCTGGCCCATCTTGATCGACAGCAGCGCGAGGAGCACGGCGGCGCTGAAGAACCAGATGACCGCGGCGATACCGGTGTTCAGCCGGTCGCCGACGTATCCGGCGATGAGCAGCCCGGCGATGGCTCCGACGTTGAGCAGCAGCAGGAAGGTGAAGGCCGCGCCGAGCTCGTACCCGGCCTCGCGCATGATCGTCGGCAGCCAGTTGTTGAGGCCGTAGACGAGGATGAGCCCGCAGAAGGAGGTGATCCCGAGCGCGAGCGTACGGCGCAGGTACTGCGGCTCGAACAAGGTGCGCCAGGTGACCTCGGTGGCGTCGGCGCTGATATCGGGAGCCGCCGCGAGGGGCACGAGGGGGATGCCGTTGGCGTTCGCGATCACCTCGGCCTCGGCCCGACGGTCATGGGTGAGCAGCCAGGACGGTGACTCCGGAAGCCGCCACAGCATGAGTGGCACGAGGAAAAGGGCCGGCACGGCGCCCCACACGAACAGGATGCGCCAGTCGTCTGGACCGCTCTTGATGAACCACAGCGCCAGCACGGCGGTCAGCACCGCGCCGACGTGGTATCCGGTCATCAGGACGGTCGTCGTGCGCCCGGAGCGTCCGAGGCTTCGGGCGAACTCGTTGACCATGGCAATCGCGGTCGGCAGACAGCCACCCAGACCGAGGCCGGCGAAGAACCGGATGATCGCGAAGACGGTGGGGTTCGGTGCGAACGCGCAGGCGAGGGTCAACAGCGAGAAGATCGTCACCGCCGCGATGAGCAGCTTGCGCCGACCGAGCAGGTCGGTCATGTAGCCGATGAGCAGGGCGCCGATGGTCATGCCGATGAGCCCGATCGTCACCAGCCAGGTCGCCCCGGCGGCGTTGAGCCCCCAGGGTTTGTAGGCCAACAAGGACGGCGTAACCGTTCCCATGATGACCAGGTCGAACCCGTCGAGCAGAACCGCCATCCACGCCAGCGGCAATACCCAGCCTGCTGACGTCTTGACGGCTTGTGTCGTCGTTTGTGCCATCCCAGCCTCCTTCAGCTGTCCCGCAAACCACAGGAGTCGAGGCCCGGAGGCAGACCGCACCGGTGCCAGTCGCTCGGCCTGATCGTCCACCCAGGGCCAGGGTCAGTGCAACGGTCAACCGTTTGCGCCTTGCCGGTGGTCGGAATCCTCGCCAGACGGTCGAGCCGCGGCCCCTACGATGCGTTGACCGGTACCTTCGACCCTTCTCCGTGCCATCTGCACGCAGATATCATCGGCGCCACCCTTCCGCCGAGTAAGAGGGAGCAATGGTGTTCAACGCTCAGGAGTGGCTGGTCGATCGGCACATAGCGAAGGGACTCGGCGAACACACCGCGGTAGTCGGGAGCGTCGAGACGCTCACCTACCGCCAGCTGTCGAGGCGGTGCGGGGAGGTCGCCGGCGGGCTGCGCGGCCTGCACCTGCACCGCGACGACCGCATCGTCATCGTCATGAACGACGACGTGCCGATGATCACCAGCATCTTGGGCGTGTTCCGCGCCGGGTTCGTCGCCATCCCGGTGTCTACCATGTTGGGCACGAACGACATCCGCGAGATCGTCAAGGACTCGGCAGCTGACGCCCTCATCATCAGCGCGGAGTATGCCGCGACCGTGGCCGCCGCGATCGCCGACTGCCCGGACGTCGACCACATCGTCATCGACGGCGAAGCGGACCCCGTCATCGAGTGGGGCGTCGACGCCCTGAGCTACGACGAGCTGGTGCAACGCGGGCGCGCCGCGCCGGCCGAGGCGCGTGAGGTAGCCGACACGGTCGAAGACGAGTGGGCTTTGTGGCTGTACACGTCCGGAACCACGGGCAAGCCGAAGGGGGCGATGCACCGGCACGCGAACGTCAAGGCCTCCGGCTCGACCTTCCCCCCGCATGTCATGGCGCTGCGGCCGGAGGACCGGTGCCTCTCGATAGCCAAGATGTTCTTCTCTTACGGGATCGGCAACAGCATCTTCCATCCGTTGGCCTCCGGAGCCACGACGATCCTCGAGCCCCGCCGCCCCACCCCGGAGGTGTTCGCCGAGCGCTTGCGCCGCGACCGCCCGACCATCTTCGACGCAGTGCCGACCTTCTACGCGCAGCTGCTGGCCGCTGACCTGCCGCCGGAAACTTTCGCATCGGTGCGCCTCTGCCAGTCTGCTGGGGAGCCGTTGCCGGTGCCCCTACAGCAGCGGTTCACCGAGCGGTTCCACATCCCGATCATCGACGGCATCGGCTGCACCGAGTTCCTCAACACCTTCCTGTCCAACACCTGGCTGGACATGAAGCCCGGCACAACAGGTAAACCGGTGCCACCGTACGAGATCGAGCTGCGTGATTCCGACGGCAGGGTCGTCCCACGGGGCGAGCTCGGCACCATGTGGGTCCGCGGCCCGTCGATGGCGATCGGCTACTGGAAGCGCGTCGCGACCAGCCGCCAGGTCTTCGTCGGCGAATGGTGCAACACCGGCGACACGTTTTTGCAGGACGAGGAGGGCTACTACGTCTGCATGGGCCGCACCAACGACCTCATCAAGGCCGGGGGCATCTACGTCTCGCCCGGCGAGGTCGAGGACCGGCTGCTCCGGCACGAGGCGGTCGCGGAGGTTGCCGTCGTTGGGCTGCCGGACGAGGACGGGTTGTTCAAGCCTGTGGCGTTCGTCGTGGCACGCCAGGAGACCACCGAGGAGGCCCTGATCCAGTGGTGCCGGGAGGGTATGGCGGCTTTCAAGCGGCCTCGTCGGATCGTCTTCCTCGAGGAGCTACCCAAGACCGCGACCGGCAAGATGCAGCGGTTCAAGCTGCGTGACCAGCTCGCCGAGATGTTGGAACCACTGGGCTTGGGCGTTCCGGTGCCGCCTGGCAGCTTCCCTGCGCTACCCCCCCACATACCCCCGCACGCGGGCTTCCCTGCCCCTCCGCGAGGATAAGCACAACACGCTCACTCCCGGAAAGGCGAATCCCCGTGCTGGACGGCCTGCCGCTGGTCGATGCCCATACCCACGTCCCGCTCCTTCCGACCCTCGGGGAGTCGTGGCGGCACTGGACCTACAAGTTCGGCCGCCCAGGCGTCATCGAGGAGGTGTGGGGCCCGGACGGCGTGCCCCGCCCGGAGCGGCTGGAGGAGATCTTCCGGGAGCAAAGCGTCGACGTCGCGTTGCTGTTCTGCGAGTACAGCCCCAAGTCGACCGGCATCCAGGAGTTCGACGAGCTGCTGCCGTTGGTCAACCACAACCCGCAGATGTTCCGTCCGGTCGCCAACGTCAACCCCCACCTGCACTTTCCCCTCGCCAAGGAGCTCAAGCGCCAGCTCGAGCACGGTGCCGCGGCGTTGAAACTGCACCCTGTGCACGGAGGGTTCCGCCCCGACGAGACAGCGCTGTACACGGCATACGCGATCCTGGAAGAGCGCCAAATCCCTCTGGTGGTGCACTGCGGCACCAGCACTTTTCCGGGCTCGTCGAATGAGTTCGCCGATCCGGAGATGCTCCTTCCGGTGATCCGCGACTTCCCGGACCTCACCGTGATCCTGGCCCATGGTGGTCGGGGCTGGTGGTTCGACACGGCGGCATTCATGGCGATGAGCATGCCGAACGTGTGGATCGAGCTGGCCGGGCTGCCGCCCAAGTGGCTGCCGCGGTACTACAGCCGCTTCGACCTGCCCCGCCTGGCCCGCAAGTGGATCTTTGCCACCGACTGGCCCGGCGTGCGTGACATCGCCGACAACGCCCGCGCCGTCGCCTCGCTCATCCCGTCTGAGGTGGTGCCCGGGGTATACGGCGGGAACGCCCTCAAGCTGTACAGCGGGATGCCCGAGCACCTCAAGGAGATCGCGGCTGCCAGGGAGGAGTAACGGCCGGGCCTTCGGGCTCAGGTGGCCAGCGGGTTGGTCAGCCACGAGTGCGTGGGAACTGCTGCCGCCAGGTCTTCGCTGCCGGCCAGCAGGCGCGGCGGCGATTGCGCCTGTCGGTAGGCGATGGTGAGCAGGAAGCGTCCGTCGCGCCGCCACCAGCCCGGGTATGCCGTCCCATCGGCACCGGTGACCACGAGCGCCGCCCAGCCGGCCAGGTCTTGGTCATGGTCGACCGACACTTCGACGGTGCGCGTGTCGACCCGCAGGCCGACTCGCTGCACCTTGAGGGCGGCCTCCTTGGCCGACCACAGCAGGTTGGCCG
>JBIOUP010000169.1:0-2331 GCA_044867305.1 Dermatophilaceae bacterium | reverse complement strand
TCGGCTTCGGTGAGACGCTCGAGAAGCCCCGCGAGCGCAGGATGCACCCCAGCGGCCCAGTCCTCCCGACCGGCATCCACGCCGGTGATCATGGCGATCCCGACTCGCCCCGCGGCATACAGGTCCTGGGCAGGAGTGGGGTCGGCGCCTTTGGCCACCTCCGGGGAGAGGTACCCGGCCGTCCCGATGACGACATCAGTACGCGTGAGTCGTGGGCCGGCCAGCGGCAGCGCGATGCCGAAGTCGCTGAGGCGCAGGAACGGTCGAGCCGCTCCGGTGGGCTCAAGCAGCAGGTTGCCAGGCTTGACATCGCGATGTACCACGCCTGCCGCATGCACCGCGGAAAGCGCGGCCAGCAGCTGGCGCATGAGCTCGCAGACCCACCGCTGCGGCAGCGGGCCGAAGTCCCCCAGCAGCGTCGCCACCGAACCACCGCGGATGAGCGGCATGGTGAACAGCACCCGGTCGTCCTCGCCCGCCCAGCCGAGCGGCTTCACCACATGTGGGTCATCGATGCGCATCGCCTGCTCACGGATGAACCGAAGCAGGCTGGCCGAGTCGCGCTGCTGCAGGACCTTGGCCGCGACGTAGGTCTGGGTGCGCTGGTCCCAGACCCGCCAGACCGCCCCCATGCCTCCGGTGCCGAGCAGGTCGACCAGCTCGTAGCGCCCCGCGAAGACCTCACCCACCAGCGGCCTCGCGGAGCACCTCGGCCAGGCGCGGCCACCGCTGCTGAAGGGCGGCGGCCGCCTCGTTCAGCTCCGCTCCGGACGCAACGTCGCGAAGGTCGGTCAGCGCGCTGCGGCGGGGCTGGGTGAGCGTCGTCGTGCTGCCCTGGATATCGGTCAGCGCGTCGTCGAGCTGGTCAGGTGTGAGGGTGCCGGCCCTGGCGGCCAGGTCGATGAGCGCCTGCAGTCGGCCGACGACAGCGGGGTTGCCGAACTTGACCCGCTGTCCCGAGGCGAGCTGGGACAGCATCGGCGCCGACACGCCCAGCACGGCGGCCAGCCGGGCCTGGGTGATCCGCAGCTGCGCGGTGAGCTGATGCACCAGCTCGCCGAGCGGTTGGCCATACATCTCGCGCTGCAGCTCGCGTGCGGCGCCGAGGCTCTGCTCGCTCATCGCCGCCATGCCGGGATCCGGGCGCTGCCGTCATGCCACCCGCGCGCTCTTGCGCGAGCGGGACCTGGCTGATGCCCAGGACGCACCATGGCACCACTGTATGGACCGTGCTCGCGCGCGCGGACGGCATACGCTGTCCTGGACACCCCACCTTCGCCAAGGATGCCCATGTCCGCTCGCCGGCTCGCCCGCGTGGCGGTCGTGGTGCTGTGCGCCTGGGTGACCGCCGTCCTGGCCGCACCCTCGGCCGGCGCGCAGACGCCGACCCCGAGCCCGACGGGCCAGCAGTCCTCGAACCCGTTCGCCACCTTGGAGCCGGTCACCCTGCTCATGTGGCTGGGTTCCGTCGTCGTGGCCCTCGTCTGTGTGCTGTTTGCCGTCGAGCGGGAACGGCGCAAGCACGAGGGTTAGTCACGCGCTCACGCCACCGCCCCGCTGGTGAACCGGTCGGGGTTCGGTCCGGTGCGCAGCCCGCGGTCCAGTCCGGCGAAGGCGGCCAGGTCGCTGTCGTCCAGCCGGAAGCCCATGACGTCGAAGTTCTCGCGGATCCTGGCCGGTGTGACCGACTTGGGTATGACGACGCATCCGATGTCCAGGTGCCAGCGGATGATCGCCTGAGCCGGCGAGACCCCGTGCTTGGCCGCAACCTCGCCGATGACCGGGTCGGCCAACACCTGGCGACCGGAGGCGAGCGGGCTCCACGACTCCGTCACGATGCCGTGGTCGGCGTGGAAAGCGCGCAGCTCCCGCTGCTGCAGATAGGGATGCAGCTCGATCTGGTTGATGGCCGGAAGCTCACCGGTGCGCTCCGCAAGCTTCTCCAGGTGGTGGGTGTGGAAGTTGCACACGCCCACCGCGCGCACTCGGCCCTCGTCGCGCAGCGCGAGCATCTCCCGCCAGGCGTCCACGTAGGCCAGCCCCTTCGGCGCTGGCCAATGAATGAGGTAGAGGTCGAGCGTGTCGAGACCAAGACGGCGCAGGGACGCCTCGAACGCCGGGCGCACATTGCGATGGTCGTTGTTCCACAGCTTGGTTGTGACGAAGACCGACCGTTCTCCGGCGCCTGAACCCCCCGGCATACCCGCCGCAGCGAGGGCGCGGCCCACGCCGCCCTCGTTGTGGTAGAGCCGCGCTGTGTCGATATGCCGGTAGCCGACCTCGAGGGCGGTGCGCACCGCCGCCTCCACCTGCTCGTCGGGGATCTGCCAC
>JBIOUP010000168.1:0-7131 GCA_044867305.1 Dermatophilaceae bacterium | reverse complement strand
GGATGCGCGGCGGCGGCGTGGCCAGCTGCCTGAGCCCAGTCCGTGCAGTCCGGTCCGGACCGGCCCCCCATTCTCCCCTATCAGGACGGCTGGGGCGAACGGTTGGTTCCCCTCAGGTGCCCAAGCGTCCCTCCTCATCGGTCGGCAACAGGCTGCCTTGGTATGCCGTGCTGGCCGCCGGAGGGGTCAGCCCCAGGTGCGACCAGCCGATCGCGGTGGCCGACCGGCCACGGGGGTGCGCACGACGAGGCCCTCGCGCACGAGGAACGGCTCGGCAACCGTCTCCACCGTCTCGGCCTCCTCCCCGACCGCGACGGCGAGGTTGGCCACGCCCACCGGGCCACCTGCGAACCGCCGGCACAGGGCATCGAGCACGGCCCGGTCGAGCCGGTCCAGGCCCCGCGCGTCGACGTCGAAGAGCGCCAACGCGCGCTCGGCCGCCTCGAGGTCGATGACCTGGCGGCCATGGATCTGGGCCCAGTCACGCACCCGCCGAAGCAGCCGGTTGGCGATCCTCGGGGTGCCGCGGGAGCGGCCGGCGATCTCTGTGATGCCCTCGTGCTCGGCGCTGACATCCAGCAACCGGGCCGACCGTCTCAGGATCGTGACCAGCTCGTCGACGCTGTAGAAGTCCAGGTGCCCGGTGAAGCCGAACCGGTCGCGCAGCGGCGCCGGCAACAGGCCCGAGCGGGTGGTGGCGCCGACAACGGTGAACGCCGCCAGCTCCAAGGGGATCGCCGTGGCGCCCGGGCCCTTGCCGACGACGACATCGACCCGGAAGTCCTCCATGGCCAGGTAGAGCATCTCTTCGGCGGCGCGCGACATCCGATGGATCTCGTCGAGGAAGAGCACTTCTCCTTCGGCGAGGGAGGACAGGATCGAGGCCAGGTCGCCGGTGTGCTGGATGGCCGGGCCGCTCGTGACCCGGATCGGTTGCTCGAGCTCGGCGGCCACGATCATGGCGAGCGTCGTCTTGCCCAACCCGGGCGGCCCGGACAGCAAGATGTGGTCGGGCGGGCTGCCGCGACGCCGGGCCGCCTCCAGGATGAGCCCGAGCTGCTCGCGCACCCTCGTCTGGCCCGGGAACTCGGCCAGCCGACGCGGGCGCAGGGCCGCTTCGAGCTGCTGCTCGCGGTCCTCCCCGCGAGAGTCGACGATCCGGGTGGTCGCCTCGTAGGAGCCGTCCGGCCACTGCTCGTCGGGCATCGCTCAGTTCCTTGCCAGCTTCTGCAGCGCCGCGCGCAGTAACGTCGACACGGTCGCATCGGGCCCGGCCTGCGCGGCCACGGCCTCGAGGGCCTCGTCCGCCTGCTTGGCGCTCCACCCCAGCCCGACGAGGGCATCACGCACCTGGCTGTGCCCGGCTGGACCGGGTGGACCCGCAGCTGTCGCAGCGCCCGCGGGCGGCCCGCCGAGCTTGTCGCGCAGCTCCAGCACCAGCCGTTCGGCACCCTTCGTGCCGATGCCCGGGACTCGGGTCAACGCGCGCGTGTCTGCGCCCGAGACGGCCGCACGCAGGGCGCTCGGACTGTGCACCGCGAGCATGGCCAGGGCGAGCCGCGGGCCCACACCGGACACCTTCTGCACCATCTCGAAGAGGGCCTTGGCGTCGTCACTGTCGAAGCCGTAGAGCGTCAACGAGTCCTCGCGCACCACCAGCGACGTCGCGAGCTCGCACGTCGTGCCTGCCTTGAGCGCGGCAGCGGTGCCTGGCGTCGTGTGCACGAGCAGCCCGACGCCGCCGACCTCGACGACGACATGGTCCAGGCCGACCTGGCCGACCGCACCGCGCACACTGGCGATCATCGGCTGTCCTGGCGCGCGGCGGTATGCCGGGCGGCCGCCTCGTGCAGTCGTGCGGCCGCTCCCCCGCGCCACAGCTGGCAGATCGCTAGCGCCAGGGCGTCCGCGGCGTCGGGGGGCTTCGGGCGTTCGGTCAGCTTGAGCAGACGGGTGACCATGGCGGTGACCTGGGCCTTGTCGGCACGGCCGTTGCCGGTCACGGCCGCTTTGACCTCCGTCGGGGTGTGCAGATGAACCGGTATGCCGTGCTGCGCAGCCACCAGCATGGCCATGGCCGCCGCCTGCGCGGTGCCCATCACGGACAGGACGTTGACATCAGCGAACACCCGTTCCACCGCGACCGCATCGGGACGGTGCGTCCCGACGCACCGCTGCAGTCCGGTGTACAGCACATGCAGGCGTTCAGCCGTTGCCTGCCCGGACGGTGTGCGCAGCACCTGCACCTCGAGCAGGCGCAGAGCGCGCCCCGGGGCGCCCTCGACGACACCGACCCCGCACCGGGTCAACCCGGGGTCGACGCCGAGAACCCGCGGCACGGCATACCTCCTTGAGCAGCCCGAACACCTGTTCGGGAAACCACCGTACCCCGGCCGATGCGCCGGCTCGGTCACGACGCGCCGGGACGGCGTTACTCGGAGTCCAGCGCGGCGAGGATGTCGTCGCTGATGTCGCCGTTGGCCCAGACGTTCTGCACGTCGTCGGAGTCCTCGAGGGCGTCGACGACTCGGATGACCTTGCGCGCGCCGTCGAGGTCCAGTGGGACCTCGACGCTCGGGATGAACGCCGGCTCGGCCGAGTCGTAGTCGATCCCGGCGTCCTGCAGGGCCGTGCGAACACCGACGAAGTCGGACGCCTCGGAGACCACTTCGTAGGAGTCGCCGAGGTCGGTGACCTCCTCGGCGCCGGCGTCGAGCACCACCTCGAGCAGCTCGTCCTCGGTGAGGGAGCCCTTGGGCAGGGTCACGACGCCCTTGCGGGTGAACAGGTAGGAGACCGAGCCGGGGTCGGCCAGGGAGCCGCCGTTTCGGGTGAGCGCGGTGCGCACCTCGGCTGCGGCCCGGTTGCGGTTGTCGGTGAGGCACTCGATGAGCACGGCGACACCGTTTGGCGCGTAGCCCTCGTAGGTGATGGTCTGCCAGTCGGCGCCACCGGCCTCCGCGCCGGACCCGCGCTTGACCGCTCGATCGATGTTGTCATTGGGTACCGAGGACTTCTTGGCCTTCTGGATGGCGTCGTAGAGCGTGGGGTTCCCCGCGGGGTCGCCGCCGCCGGTGCGGGCCGCGACCTCGATGTTCTTGATGAGCTTGGCGAACAGCTTGCCCCGCCTGGCGTCGACTGCGGCTTTCTTGTGCTTGGTCGTCGCCCACTTCGAGTGGCCGCTCACTGACGCCTCCTCACCGCCTTCGGGGTCGCCGCTGGTCCGGCACGAACAGCCCCGATCCTACCGGTGCGCTCAGGCCGGGGACCGATCCCAAGTGGTCCCCAAGCGCTCGTTAAGCGCCTGGGGTCACTGTGGTGACGAAGCGATCCCTGGCAGCGGGCCCGGGAAACAGCACCGAGGAGAAGCCACCATGACCATCACCGAGACCTGGCCGGAGCAGCTGCGCCTTCCTGGGCAGACCGCCGCCCACCCGGGCCCGATCGACATGAGCGGCATGTACCTGATGCACCACGCGTTCCGGCGCGACCTGGCCGACTTCGCAGCTGCCGCTGTCGCAACGCCGGTGACCGCCCGCGACTGCTGGGGAGCGCTCGGCAAACGCTGGGAGCTGTTCAGCGAGGCGCTCCACCACCACCACACCGGCGAGGATGCCGGCCTGTGGCCGGTGCTCGAGGCCCGCACCGATGATGCGGGCCGCGCCACGTTGGCCGCGATGGAGGCCGAACACGCCGAGCTGGACGGGCTGCTTCGCTCGTGCGGCGAGGGCTTCGCCCGCTTGGCCGCGACGCCCGACGAGGACGCCCGGGCCGCCTTGGCGGTGCACCTCGTGGCGACTCGCGAGCGGATCGGGGAGCACCTGCGACATGAGGAGGTCGATGCCATCGCGATCATGCAGCAGACCATGACGCAGGCCGAGTGGGAGGCCATCGAGAAGGAGCACTTCCAGAAGGGCGTGCCGCTCTCGCGGGTGCTCGCACTCGTCCCCTGGGTGGCCAGGGGGCTCCCGAGGGCCGCGCGGACGGCGATCTTCGATGCGCCAGGTGGTCGGGTCTACCGGGTCATGTGGCTGTTGACCCGGCGCGGGTTCGAGCGGCGGCACCGGGCGGCGTTCGCCTACGTGGGCTGAGCCAAGCGGTAGGTCATGCCAGATGATCAGAAGCCCCAGCGGTCACGCACACCGCGGAACCATTGCGCGGCCAGCGGGACCTGCCATTGGTCCATGAGCCGCTCGGCGTCGTCGCCATGCCGACGGGCCAGCTCCCTATCCCCGACGGCGGCGGCAGCCTGGGCGAGGAAGGCGTCGACCGGTCCCATGGCGCTGCCGGAGCCGGCGGCGCACACCATGCCGGCATACGGGGCCAGGTAGGCATAGGCCGAGGCGGCGAGGTCCTTGTCGCCAAGGCCGAGAGCGACCTCTGCGTAGCCCCCCCAGACGAGCAGCGACATCCAGTCCTCGAGCTGAGGCTTGGCCGGATGAGCGGCTGCCAGCGCACGGGTGGCCTCGACATCGCCTTGGCGCAGCATGAGCAGCAGCACCAGCGAGGTCACCGGCAAAGGCCCGCCCACCATGGCCTGCAGGAGCGGCAGCACCTCAGCAATCCGCCCCTGCCATAACCGCAAGGCGACCAGTGCCCCCGCCATGGCGTCGCCGGTCTGGGGCACCGACATGCGCCCCAACAGCTGCGTCATTGCGGTGAAGCGCTCCTCGGCCCGGTCGAACTGCCCGGCCATGGCCAGCCAGGCCAGCTCCAGCCCGTCGAGGACGATGAGTCCGTAGGGCAGCCGCAGTCGCGTCGCCAGCCTGCGGGCCTCGGCGCAGGTCTGCCACATCTGCCCTACCTGCCCGCCCTCGCTGTGCGCGACCGCCTTGAGGGTCGTGGCCACGACGACGGCCCGCTCGTTGCCGACCCCCTTGGCGATGTCGATGGCCTCGGTCACGTAGCGCAGCCGCTGGGGCAGCGTCGCCGGGCTCCAGAGCGAGACGAAGGCGATCTGATAGGCGTCCAGCAGCAGCGCTTCGTCGCCCAGACGGCGGGCCATGGCCAGCGCCTGCCCGACCAACGCCGAGCGCTCCTTGAAGCTCGCGCCGTAGTACAGCTCGTTGGCCAGGCTCAGCATGACCCGGCAGCGCAGCTCGTCGTCGTGGGGTGGCAACCCGGAGAGGCAGCGGCGAAGGGCGGTCACCACGCCTTCGTGCACATCGCCGTAGGGCGCGGACTGCCAGAGCGCCCCGATCGTCATCGCACTTGCGGCGCGGGCGAGCAGGCGCAGGTCGTCGAGCTCGTCGGCCACCGCGATGGCTGCCTCGACGGTCTCGAGCAACGGTTCCCACAGCCCGCGCCAGCGGTGCGCCTCGGCCAGCGTCATGAGCAGCTCGTACCGATCCCGACCCGAGCCTTGCGGGTCTCGCGCAACCGCTTCGAGCGCCGATTCCAGCAACGCGGCTGCCTGTTCGTGCGCGTGCAGCGTCGCCGCGCTTTCGGCCGCGGCGCGGGCGGCCCGCCATGCCCGACCGGCATGGTCGGGGCCCGCGGCGAGCCAGTGCCGAGCCGCCTCCGACTCCCGCCCCGGCTGGGCGTCCAGCGCGGCGGCGACGCGGGCATGCCGGCGGGCCCGGCGCGTCACCGGGATTGCACCGTATGCCGTGTCGCGCACCAAGGCGTGCCCGAAGGCGAAACGCGCTACCCCCTCCTCTCGCAGCAGTCCCGCAGCCACCGCTGGGTCGAGCCGGTCAAGGGCCACGTCCTCGTCGAGCCCCGCCGCCCCCGCCACCGTGGCCAGGTCGAACTCGCGGCCGCAGACGGCGGCCACGCGCACCAGGTCCAGAGTGTCGGAGGGCAACCGGTCCAGCCGACGGACCAGCACGTCCTGCACTGCCGAGGGCGGATTGGCTTCGCCTAGTAGCGCGTTGAGGTCACCGCGCTCACGGGCGAGCCGGGCGTACTCGACGAGGAAGAACGGGTTGCCGTCGGTGCGTTCGTGTAGCGCGGTGGCTTGGCGGGCGGTGGGCGCGGCGTCGGAGACCGCCGTGACGACCCTGGCGGCGTCGGCGGCGTCCAGGCCAACCAGGTCCAGCTTGACGGCGTGCCGACGAGCCAGGGTCTCGGCCAGGTCGGCCAGCGCTCCGGCGGGCGGCGGTAAGGGCCGCCAGGTGACGACGACCAGCAACCGAGCGGCCTGCGCCGTGTCTGCAAGCAGCCGCAGGACGCGCAGCGTCGAGATGTCGGCCCAGTGCAGGTCGTCGAGCACGATCAGGAGTGGCGCGGACCGCGCCTCCCCCAGGACCGCGTCGACGACCGACTCCCAAGCGCGGAACTGGGCCCCTTCGTCCTGTCCAGCTCCGAGGTCCAGCTCCCGCCCGAGCGCCCGCAGCGCCTGCTGCCAGGGCCACAGCGGGGGCGCCCCCTCGTCCTGGGAACAGCGGCCCCCGACGACCCGCACGCCGTGCGCCGCCGCGACCGCGGCGAGCTCGCTGGTGAGGCGGGACTTGCCGATCCCGGGCTCACCCACGAGGGCGGCGAAGCTCGCGGCGCCCGCCTTCGCCTGTTCCAGCAGCCCGGTCAGCGCCGACAGCTCTCGCGCGCGGCCGACCAGTGGCCACGTCGCCTCGGACCGAGTCGGGATGCCGGCCCTCTGGACGTCGGCTGCTGCCTCGGGGTGAGCGCTCGGTGCGCCTGCTGTGCTGGAGGTCGCCGCGGCCCCCTGCAGGATGGGGCTGGACCGGGCGGCGGGGTCTGGTCTCGTGGGTGTCGTCGGGGCCGTGTCGCATCTGGCCGGGCTCAGGGCGGCGGGGTCGTGCCGTGCCGGACGCCAGTCCAGTTCCGGGTCCTGGCGCAGGATGGCGGACTGTACCTCCCGCAGGGCGGGGCCCGGCTCCAGACCCAGCTCGTCGGCCAGCACGTCGCGAACCCGCCGAAGCACATCGAGTGCGTCGGCCTGTCGCCCCGCCCGGGCGAGGGCGATGGCGCGCAACCCCCACAGCCGTTCGCGCAGCGGGTCGGTGGCGGTCAACGCCTCCAGCTCGGCTGCCACGGTGGCGTGCCGGCCCAGCGCCAAGCCCACCTCGGCGCGGTCCTCAAGCGCGATGGCGCGCAGGTCCTGCAGCCGGGCTCGCTCGGCCTGAGCGGATGGCGCGTCGTCGAGGTCGAGGAACGGCGCGCCGCGCC
>JBIOUP010000167.1:0-9063 GCA_044867305.1 Dermatophilaceae bacterium | reverse complement strand
ACACCTTCATTCCAACCGCAATCCGAACCAAGCGCGCCCGTCGGGATCGAGGCCGCCGCCCCTTCGGTGCGCCGGCGGCGCGACCTGGTCGCGGTGAACGCCGGCAACACTCTCGAGTGGTTCGACTGGAACATCTACGCGATCTTCACGCCGTTCTTCGCCACCCAGTTTTTCAGCGATCAAGACCAGCTCTCGAGCGTGCTGTCCACGCTGGCGGTCTTCGCGGTGGGCTTCCTCATGCGACCGGTCGGCGGCTGGGTGTTCGGGTACATCGCCGACGTGCGGGGCCGGCGGTTCAGTCTCGTGCTGGCCATCCTCTTGGCGGCCTTCGGCAGCCTGCTCATCGCGGTGTCGCCGACGGCCTCGCAGATCGGCGTGGGCGCGGCCGTCATTCTCGTCATCGCCCGGATGATCCAAGGACTTTCCCACGGCGGAGAGACCGGCTCAGCCTTCACCTACCTCGCCGAGGTCGCCCCCCAAGACCGACGAGGCTTGTGGGCCAGCACCCCCTGGCTCGGCGTCGGACTCGGCTCGATGCTCGCCACGGGTCTCGGCGCGTTCCTCACGTCCATCCTCACCCAGGAGCAGATGCGTCAGTACGGTTGGCGGATTCCCTTCTTCGTCGGTGCGCTGCTCGGCCTGTATGCCCTCTACATCCGCCGGACCATGGCTGAGTCGCACGTGTACGAGGCGGCCCGCGGCGCCGGCGACACGGCACGGCATACCCCGCCGCTGTCCGAGATCATGAGGGGCGTCTGGAACGAACGCAAAGCCCTGCTGCAGATCGTGGGGCTGACCATCAGCGGCGTCGTCGTCTTCTACACCTGGTTCATCTTCGCCCCGAGCTATGCGAGCACCGTCTACAAGATGAACGCCCGCGACGCCCTCATCGCCGGACTCTGCGCTCAGTCGGTCTTTCTGGTCGGTGCGCCACTCATGGGCCGGCTCAGCGACCGGGTGGGCCGCAGGCCGGTGCAGCTGATCTTCTCGGTCGGGTTCTTCGTGGCCGCCATCCCACTGGAGTTGGCCTTGGGCGGCTCGCCGCTCTCCCTCTTCCTCACCATGGCGATCGGCACTGCGCTGATCTCAGCGAACTGCGGGCCGATCGGTGCCATCTTCGCCGAGCTGGTCCCCACGCGCCTGCGCGCCACCCTCATCGGCATCGGCTACGCCACGTCTGCGGCCATCTTCGGCGGCACCGCGCCCTATCTGAACACCTGGCTGTCCAGCCAGGGCAGGCACCTGCTCTTCGTCGGCTACCTCATGCTGCTGTGCGCCATCACGACGGTCGTGGTGTGGCGGATGCCGGAGACGCGCGGCAAACCGCTGTACTGAGCGACCCCAACGCCGGTGAACTAGGATGAACGTCTGTCGAATGGAGGCAAGACCGCGCAGCGGAGGTGAAAGCGAGCGCTCTACAGCACGATGTCACCTCCATCGAACCTGTTCATTCGTTCGCCCCGAAGAAAGCGGCAAACCACGTGGCACTGCTGGACTCGATCCATGGACCGAACGATGTCCGGGCGCTGAGCCCGACCGAGCTGCCCCAGCTAGCCGACGAGATCCGCGACTTCCTCATCGAGTCGGTGTCACGCTCGGGCGGGCACCTTGGGCCTAACCTCGGCGTCGTCGAGCTCACCATCGCGTTGCACCGCGTCTTCGACTCGCCGCAAGACACCATCGTCTTCGACACTGGCCATCAGGCTTACGTGCACAAGCTGCTCACGGGCCGGCGCGACTTCTCCGGGCTGCGTGCCCGCGGTGGCGTGTCCGGTTACCCCAACCGCACCGAGTCCGACCACGACGTCGTCGAGAACTCGCACGCCTCCACCGGTCTGTCCTGGGCCGAGGGCATCGCCAGGGCGCGCCAGCTCACCGGGCGGGCCGACCGGCATACCGTCGCGGTCATCGGAGACGGGGCGCTGACCGGCGGCATGAGCTGGGAGGCCCTCAACAACATCGCCGCGGCCAAGACCCTGCCGCTCGTCATCGTCGTCAACGACAACGGCCGCTCGTACGCCAAGACCCAGGGCGGACTGGCCGACCACCTGGCAACCCTGCGGACCATGCAGGGCTACGAGCACGTGCTCGGATGGGGCAAGCAGGCGTTGACGCACACGCCGGTCATCGGCGGCGCGATGTACGGGGCCATGCACGGCATGAAGAAGGGCATCAAGGACATCGTTGCGCCGCAAGGGATGTTCGAGGACCTGGGCCTGAAGTACATCGGGCCCATCGACGGGCACGACGAGCAGGCGCTGGAGTCCGCGCTGCGCAAGGCGCGCTTGTTCCGGGCACCCGTCATGGTCCACGTGCTGACCAAGAAGGGCCGAGGCTACGCCCACGCCCGCAACCACGAGGCCGACCGGTTCCACGCGGTCGACCGGATCAACCCCGAGACCGGCCTTCCGCTGCAGGTCAAGGGCCGAATCTGGACCGACGAGTTCAGCGACTCCATCGTCGCCATCGGCGCCGAGCGCCCGGACGTCGTGGCCATCACGGCCGCCATGCTCATCCCCGTGGGCCTGGCGGAGTTCGCCGACCGCTACCCCGAACGCGTCTTCGACGTCGGCATCGCCGAGCAGCACGCGGCGGCCATGGCAGCCGGCCTCGCCTTCGGCGGCCTGCACCCGGTCGTCTGCATCTCCGCGACCTTCCTCAACCGCGCCTTCGACCAGGTCCTCATGGACTGCGCGCTGCACCGGGCCGGCGTGACCTTCGTGCTCGACCGCGCCGGGATCACCGGCTCGGACGGCCCGTCGCACAACGGCATGTGGGACATGACGCTCATGGGCCTGGTTCCCGGGCTGCGTCTTGCGGCGCCCCGCGACGCCGCCGGGCTGGACCGCGCGCTGCGGGAGGCCGTCGACATCGGCGACCGGCCGACGGTGGTGCGCTTCTCCAAGCAGAACCCGCCTGCTGCACTACCCGCCGTGCGGGTGCACGGCACGGTCGACATCCTGCGCGACGTAGAAGCCGGGCAACGCCCGGACCTGTTGGTGGTCGGCTTGGGCGAGATGGCCGCCGTTGGCATGGGAGTCGCCGAGAAGCTCGCAAGCAACGGCCTGCACGTTCAGGTCGCCGACCCGCGCTGGTGCCTACCGGTGACTGACGACCTGGTCGAGCTGGCCCGCGCGGCTGGCGCGGTCGCGGTGATCGAGGACAACCTGGTGGTCGGCGGCGTGGGCTCGCAGATCGCCATGGCGCTCACCTCGGCCGGGGTAGATGTGCCGGTGCACCTGCACGGCATACCCAAGCGGTTCCTCGAACACGGCTCGCGCGCCGAGGTGCTCGAGGAGATCGGGCTGACCCCCGACGCGATCGCCGACACGCTGACGGCGTCGCTGGGCCGGGACACCTGCTGAGCACGCGCCGCATCGCCCTTGCTCGGCATCGAGTGGGCAGTTGATGCTGTTACCGGTCCGGATAACCGCAGTTGGCGCCCACTCGGCGGTGAACGCGAGGCGACTGCGAGGCGGGGGGCAAGGCTGGCCGTCCGCTCGGGTATGCCGCCGCTTCAGATGTCGCGGAAGACCTCGATGGTGGCGCCGAGCTTGTTGAGCCGCTCGGAAAGGTCTTCGTACCCGCGGTTGATGACGTAGACGTTGCGCAGGACGGACGTCCCTGGCGCGGCGAGCATGGCCAGCAGGATGACCACGCCGGGGCGCAGGGCGGGCGGGCACATGACCTCGGCTGCCCGCCAGCGGGTCGGCCCTTCGATGAGCACCCGGTGCGGGTCGAGCAGCTGGACCTTGGCGCCGACCCGGGTCAGGTCGGTGAGGTAGATGGCTCGGTTGTCGTAGACCCAGTCGTGCAACATGGTCGTGCCCTCGGCGACGGCACCGATCAGCGCGAAGAAGGGCAGGTTGTCGATGTTGAGCCCGGGAAACGGCATCGGGTGGATCTTGTCGATCGGTGCGTGCAGCGGCCCTGGCACGGTGGTCAGGTCGACCAGGCGCGTGTAGCCGTTAGCCGAGGGATACTCCCGGCTGGTCTCGTAGCGCATCCCCATGCCCTCGAGGGTGGCCAGCTCGATCTCCATGAACTCGATGGGCACCCGGCAGATGGTGATCTCGGACTCGGTGACCACGGCAGCGGCCAGCAGGCTCATCGCCTCGATGGGGTCCTCGCTAGGGGAGAACTCGACGTCGACGTCGATGTCGGTCTTCCCGGTCACCCGCAGCGTCGTCGTGCCGATGCCCTCGATGCGCACCCCGAGCTGACGCAGGAAGTAGCACAGGTCTTGGACCATGTAGTTGGCGCTCGCGTTGCGGATGAGCGTCGTGCCGGGCACCCGCGCGGCGGCCAGCAGAGCGTTCTCGGTGACCGTGTCGCCCCGCTCGGTGAGCACGACTGCCTTCTCGGGCACATGTGCCGACGCGGTCGCCGAGTAGAACCCGTGCGTCGTGACGACGTCGAGCCCGAACAGGCGCAGCGCCGCCATGTGCGGCTCGACGGTGCGGGTGCCCAGGTCACACCCACCGGCATACGGAAGGCGGAAGGTGGCATGGTCGTGCATGAGCGGGCCCAGGAACATGATCACGGTGCGTGTCCGGCGAGCCGCCTCGACGTCGATGCGGTCCAGGTCCAGGCGCGCTGGCGGCCAGATCTCCACGTCGTTGGAGTCGGGCAGCCACCGGACCTTGACCCCGATCGAGGTGAGTACCTCGATGATCCTGTTGACCTCTTCGATGCGCGCGAGGTGGCGCAGCGTCGTGCGCCCCCGGTTCAGCAGCGATGCGCACAGCAATGCGACGGCAGCGTTCTTCGAGGTCTTGACCTCGATCTGGCCCTGCAGCTTCGTGCCGCCCACGATGCGCAGATGGGTGGGACCGGAGTGGCCGAGGCTCACGAACTCGCTGTCGAGCGCCTCGCCGATGCGGGCGAGCATCTCCAGGCTGAGGTTCTGCTGGCCCTGCTCGATGCGGGCGACCGCGCTCTGGCTCGTCGTCAGGCTGCGGGCCAGCTCAGACTGGGTGAGCCCCTTGTGGCGCCGAGCCTCCCGGATGAGCACGCCGATGCGCTGACGGTAGTCCTCGCTCACCAACTCAGTTTATCTCGCATGTGATATTCGCCTTGGCGCACGGCCGCGTGTCGAGACGGGTGTGTCGCATTCCACGTCGTTCGCCGCCCCAGCCGATATTCGATGGTGGCGCCAACTCTGGGTTCTTACCCTGGCGCTGTGGGTGTCGAGCTGGAGTTCATCAAGGACGCGAGGGTCTTCCTCGACAAGGCGGGCGACTACCTGGCCCAGGCGCCAGTGCTCAACACCGTGGTCGCCACCGTGGCCGAGCAGACCAGACGGGGCGAGCAGACGCCCGCTGAGGATGACTGGTGGCTCGTCGTCCGCTGCGAAGCGGCCATCGTGGGCGTCGGCATGCGCACGGCCCACTTCGAGCCCCGACCGGCCTACCTGCTGCCTCTTCCGGACGACGCGGCCCGCAGCTTGGCGCACGTGCTCCACGGGAGGGGTGAGATACTGCGCGGCGTCAACGGCGCCCTTCCAGCCGTGCAGCTTTGCGCGCAGGAGTGCGCGCGCCTGTCCGGCCAGCACGTGACGGTGCAGATGCGGATGCGGCTGTTCGAGCTGGCGCAGGTGATCCCACCGCCACCCGTGCCCGGGGCGCTGCGGCCGGCGACCGCCGACGATCTCGAGCTGGCCCACAGCTGGTTCGAGGCGTTCATGGCCGACGCCGACGAGCAGGCCGGACGGGCGCCCGGGGTCGTCAGTGCCCATGAGGTGCCCGACCGAGACGGGCTCCTGCGTCGGATCGTGGCGAACCGGATCTGGTTGTGGACCAACGAAGCCGGCCGGACCGTTCACCTCACCGCCGTCAGCCCGCCCAGCTTCGGCGCGGTTCGCCTTGGGCCGGTCTACACCCCGCCGCACGAACGCGGTCGTGGGTACGCCAGCGCGACGGTCGCGGCCGTCTCTGCGCAGGTCCTGGACTCGGGGGCGACGCCGTGCCTGTTCACCGACCAGGCCAACCCCACCTCGAACGCCATCTACCAGCGCCTCGGGTACCGCCCGATCGTCGACATGGCCAACCTCACTGTGCAGCCCACCCACGACGCAGGTATGCCGGGCGCTTGAGCACCCGGCATACCTCCACACGGATTGGTCAGGCTGGGACGCTGGCCACCCCAGGGGGCAGGAAGCGCCCGCCGGCGCTGGCTTCGGAAGCGCCGGAGCGGTCCAGGAGCGGGGTGAGCCCACCGTTCCAGAACGGGAAGCCGGCACCCGTGATCATCGCCAGGTCGATGTCCATCGGAGCCTGCGCGACCTTGTCGTCGAGCATGCGGCGGACCTCGTCGGCCAGCCCGCCCAGGACCTTGTCTCGGACCTGCTTGGCGTCCAGCACGACCGGGTTGTCGGGCACGGACAGCAATGCCACGACCTCGGGGTCGAGCTGGGGCTTGCCCTCGGGGTAGACGTAGTAGCCGCTCTTGCCGGCCTCGACGACCTTGCGCAGGTTCTCGGACACGTAGAAGCGGTCAGGGAAGGCGCCCTTGAGCGTCTCGGAGTTGTGCAGGGCGATCGCGGGCCCGACCAGGCTGAGCAGAACGTACAGCGGCATCGGCGCCATTCCGGCAAACGCTTCGTCGACGACCTCGACCGGCGTGCCTTCGTCGAGAATCCTGAAGGCGTCGGACATGAGCCGCCCGAGCAGCCGGTTGGCGATGAACGACGGTGCGTCGCCGGCGAGGATGCACGTCTTGCCGAGCGACCGCCCGGTGGCAAACGCCGTGGCGAGGGTCGCCTCGTCGGTCTTCTGGCCGGGAATGACCTCGAGCAGTGGCATCACCGACACCGGGTTGAAGAAGTGGAACCCGACGACGCGCTCCGGGTGCTGCAGGTCAGCTGCCATCTCGGTGATCGACAGGCCCGACGTGTTCGACGCCAGGACGCACTCAGGCCCGACGATGGCCTCGACCTCGGCGAACACCTGCTTCTTCACCGACATCTGCTCGAACACCGCCTCGATGACGAAGTCGGCGTCGGCGAAGCCGTCCTTGCTCGTCGAGCCGGTCACCAGGGCCTTGTACCGGTTGAACTTGTCGCCGTTGAGGCGGCCCTTCTTGGCCATCCCCTCGAGCTGGCCGTGGACGTAGCCCACGCCCTTGTCGACTCGCTCCTGGTCGAGGTCGGTGAGGATGACCGGAACCTGCAGCCGCTGCGCGAACAGCAGCGCGAGCTGCCCCGCCATCAGCCCAGCCCCGACGATGCCGATCTTGGTGATCGGTCGGGCGAGCTTCTTGTCCGGAGCGCCCGCGGGGCGCTTGGCTCGCTTCTGCACCAGGTCGAAGGAGTAGAGACCGGCACGGGTCTCGTCGAGCATGAGCAGCTCGGCCGCGACCTCGTCCTCGGCTGCGAAGCCTTCGTCGCGCCCGGCCGTGCGGGCCTGGCGGATCAGCTCCAGGGCGCGGTAGGGCGCCGGGGCCCGGCCGCCGGTCTTGGCGTCGACCTGCTTGCGTGCCGCGGCGATCGCGCCTTCCCAGGCCGCCTCGTCGCGGTCCACCTCTGGGCGCTCCACCTTCGTCTCGCCGGTGAGCACCTTGGCGGCCCAGGCGATGGACTCCTCGAGGAAGTCGGCCGGCTCGAACAGCGCATCGCCCAGGCCCAGCTCGAACGCAGCCGCTCCCTTGATCATCTTGTTGTTGTTGAGTGCGTTGTCGACGATGAGGGTGAGCGCGTTGCGGACACCGACCAGGTTGGGCGTCATCCAGCACCCTCCCCAGACCGGGGCCAGGCCCAGGAAGCACTCCGGGAAGGCCAGGGCAGGCACTCCCGCGGAGATGGTGCGATAGTCGCAGGCGAGGGCGAGCTCCAGGCCACCGCCCATGACGGCGCCGTTGACGAAGGCGAACGTCGGGACCGGAAGGTCCATCAGCACCTTGTAGGCGTCGTGGCCGAGGCGGGCCATGGCCTTGCCCTGCTCGCGCTCTTTCATGTTGGGCGCGCCGGACAGGTCGAACCCGACGGCGAAGATGAACGGCTTGCCCGTGACGGCGACCGCTTGGATCTCCCCGGCGTCGGCCCGCGCGCGCAGCTGCTCGAAGGCGGCGCGCATCCCGGCGACGCCCGCGGGGCCGAACGTCGTGGGCCGGGTGTGGTCCATGCCGTTGTCGATGGTGACCAGCGCCAGGGTCCCCGCGCCGCCGGGCATGGCGACGTCACGGACCAGGGTCTGGGTGACCACTTCCTTCGGGTAGAACTGGGTGAGGTCGACGCTCGCTGCTGTCTCTTGGGTCGTCATGGGCTCATGCCACCTTGTTTGATTCGGGGTTCGAGTCGGGGGAGACGGATGGGACGTAGTCCGCGTGGTGCGGGTTCTCCCAGATGACCGCAGCGCCCATGCCGATGCCGACGCACATGGCGGTCAGGCCGTAGCGCACGTCGGGGTTCTCCTCGAACTGACGGGCCAGCTGGATCATCAGCCGCACGCCGGAGGAGGCGAGCGGGTGGCCGACGGCAATGGCACCGCCGTACTTATTCACCCGGGGGTCGTCGTCGGGGAGGCCGAAGTGCTCCAGGAAGGCCACGACCTGCACGGCGAAGGCTTCGTTCAGCTCGAACAGGCCGATGTCCTGGATGCTCATCCCGGCGTTGGCGAGCGCCTTCTCGGTGGCCGGGACCGGACCGATGCCCATGACCTCGGGCTCGACGCCGACGAAGGCGTAGTTGACCAGCCGCATCTTCACCGGCAGACCCAGTTCGGCCGCGGCCTGCTCGGAGGCGATGATCGACGCAGTGGCGCCGTCGTTGAGGCCGGCGCTGTTACCTGCGGTCACCCGCCCGCGGACCCGGAACGGGGTCTTGAGGTTGGCCACACTCTCCATCGTCGTGCCGGGCCGCGGCGGCTCGTCCGCCGTCGCGAGGCCATAGCCCAGCTCAGCATGGCGGGTAGCAACGGTCACCAGGTCGGGCTGGATCTTGCCCTCCTTGTATGCCGCCTCGAGCTTGTTCTGGGACGCGACGGCATACGCGTCGCAGCGTTCCTTGGTCAGGTTCGGGTAGCGGTCGTGCAGGTTCTCGGCCGTGGAGCCCATGACCAGCGCCGA
>JBIOUP010000166.1:0-8330 GCA_044867305.1 Dermatophilaceae bacterium | reverse complement strand
GGGGGCGGCCGACCCCGACCACCCGGTCACCCGGGAGGTGCGCGCAGGGGTGAGCGAGCTGGTCACGCAGTTCCCGGCATACCCACGCCCTTGAGGTTGTGGCTGGCCCAGCGCCAACGGCGAGCCGGGTGAGGTCGCTCGCGTGCGGGAGTACTTCCTCGTCTTCGCGGTGGCCACAGCGATCACCTACGTCGCTACGCCGTTCGTTCGCGCGCTGGCGATCATGGCCGGAGCGTTCACCCCGTTGCGGGCACGGGACGTGCACACCACGCCCGTGCCCAGGCTGGGCGGCGTCGCCATCTTCCTCGGGTTCGCGGCGGCCACCCTGGTCGCACGACAGCTGCCCTATCTCAAGGGGGTCTACTCCAGCGGGCAGATGACCGGCGTGCTGCTGGGCGCCGGCATCATCTGCCTGATCGGGGCCATCGACGATGTGCGGGAGCTGGACTGGGCGACCAAGCTGGCCGGCCAGGTGCTCGCTGCGGGGGTCATGGCCTACCGGGGCGTGATGATGCTGTCGGTGCCGTTCTTCGGGACGGTCACGGTGCTGCCCGGACCAGTGCTCGTGGCGGTCACCGTGCTCATCGTGTTGTTCACGGTCAACGCGGTGAACTGGATCGACGGGCTCGACGGCTTGGCGGCCGGGTTGTGTGCCATCGCCGCGGGCACCTTCTTCGTCTACTCCTACCTGCTCAGCTACGGGTACAACCCGCCGAACGTCTTCTCCACTGCGACGTTCGTCACAGCCGCGACTCTCGGGTGCTGCATGGGGTTTCTCCCGCACAACTTCAACCCCGCCAGACTGTTCATGGGCGACTCGGGGTCCATGCTGCTCGGGCTGCTGCTCGCCGCTGCCACCATCTCGATGACCGGCAACGTCGACCCCAGCGAGCTCAGCCGCGACCAGGTCACTGCTGCTCTGCTGCCGATCGCGATCCCCCTCGCGGTCCTGAGCCTGCCCCTGCTCGACGTGCTGTTGGCGGTCGTGCGACGCACGCGGGCGGGGCGGCGGCCGTGGCAACCGGACAGCAACCATCTGCACCACCGGATGCTGCATATCGGGCACGGGCATCGGGGTGCGGTCATGATCCTGTATCTGTGGGCGCTTGTGCTGGCCGCGAGCACCGTCTCCTTCGCGTTCTACCGCGGATGGGTCACCGTCGTGCTCATGGTCCTCGCCGTTTCGATCGCTGCCGTGCTCACCGTCTACCTGCCTCGTTGGAGTGCCGCCAAGACCTTGTGATACCTTTCACAAGCCGACCCCCCAAGCCAAGCCCCACCTGACAAAGGCGGATCGATGACCCCTTCCCCGCAGCCGCAGGACCTGCCCGAGAGCGATGCGTTCTCCGAGCTGCTGCGCGGGTCGTTCGTCCCCACCGCCGTCGTCGGACTGCTGGCCGTCGTCGTCGCCGCGTTCTCCGGCCCGAAGGCTGCCTGGTCGGCCGCGCTCGGAGCGGTCCTCGTGCTGACCTTCTTCACCATCAGCCTGCTCGCCATGAAACGCACCGCGCACCTGGCGCCGACGGCGGTGATGCTCGTGGTGATGGCGACCTACACCGTGAAGGTCCTTGCCCTGGGGCTGGTCATGTTCCTGCTTCGGGACGCGGCCTGGGTGTCCGGCTATGCCGTCGGGGTCACCATCACGGTCTGCACGCTGGTGTGGCTGTACTTCGAGATGCGCGCCTACAAGCGGTTGCGCATCTTCGTGTTCACTCCGCAGGAGGGCTCCACGCCGGAGGGCGGCCGGTGAAGCAGTGTTCGCTGAGCCAACTGCGCCGGTATGCCGGGTGTCCGCCGCCCGTTGGGAGGTCCGCTCATGTGCCCACCCCCGGCCGGGGATCCGCCCGGCGACCCGCCCGAGGGCCCGACCCCCGAGGAGGCGGCCGAAGCGCTGCGCGAGCTCAACCGTCGCGAGGCCGACGCGGCGTGGCGGGCCATTGCCTACCTGCTTACCGGGCCGCTCGTCTACGGCGGGCTGGGCTGGCTGTTGGACCGTTGGCTGGGCACGAGCTTCCTGGTCGGAGTAGGCATTGTGGCAGGCATGGCCCTGTCGCTGTACCTGATCTGGTTCCGGTACGGTTCACGGTAGCCCGCCACCCTGCCCAGATCACTCGAAGGAGAGTCGCGTGAGCATCGCTGCCCTGGCCGCGGACGGTGGCTTCGAGGCTCCCGGCGTAGCGATCTTCTGGGAGCCGCTGATCGGTGAGGGTGTCTACGCGATCACCCGGCCGACCGTCATGCTGGTCGTGTCGCTGGTGCTCATCATCTGGTGGCTGCTGGCATCCACGCGCAAGAAGGCCATGGTGCCCAGCCGCCCGCAGATGGCAACCGAAGGCGTCTACACCCTCGTGCGCAACGGGATAGCCAGGGACCTCATCGGCAGCAAGGAGTTCCTGCGGTTCGTCCCGCTGCTGTTCAGCCTGTTCGTCCTGATTCTCGTCAACAACCTCTTCGGGGTTCTCCCTCCGTTCAGCTACCCAACGATGGCCCGCATCGGCTTCCCGATTGCGCTGTCGCTCATCGTGTGGGTCACCTTCCACGTCGTCGGCATGCGCAAGCACGGCTTCATCGGCTACTGGAAGTCACTCGTGCCCTCAGGTCTCGGCGTGGGGATGACCATTGCGATCTTCCCGCTCGAGCTGATCACCGACCTGTTCACTCGGCCGGTCACGCTGGCCCTGCGGCTGTTCGGCAACATGTTCGCCGGCCACATCCTGCTGGTGTTGTTCATCACCGGCGGGTGGTACCTGCTGACGTCCGGAGGTTTTCTCGCCATTACCGGGGCCGTCACCTGGGTCTTCGCCTTCGTGATGTTCCTGTTCGAGATGCTGGTCGAGTTCCTGCAGGCCTACGTCTTCACCCTGTTGTCCGCCCTCTACATCGCCGGAGCCGTGGCCGACGAACACTGACCCGACCGCACGATCGACCCGACCAACGACAAGGAAATGGACACGACATGACCGGCAATATCGCCATCCTCGGTTACGGCCTCTCTGCCATCGGCCCCGGCATCGGCGTCGGCCTCATCTTCGCGGCCTACGTCAACGGGGTGGCCCGTCAGCCGGAGGCGCGGGGCATGCTGCAGCCGATCGCCTTCCTGGGCATGGCCATCACCGAGGCGCTGGCCATCTTCGGTATCGCGCTCGCGTTCGTCTTCCGCGGCTGACCCACCGACGATGACCGCACGCCCCGCGAGGAGGTCCGAGTGCACGGCCTGATGGTTCCAACGGCATCCGGTGATGAGGAGGGGTTCTGGGCCACCGCCGCCCCGATCATTCCCCATCCGATCGAGTTCTTCTTCGGCCTGGTTGTCTTCGCGATCTTGTACTGGGTCGTGAAGACCAGGGTCGTGCCACGGCTGGAGAAGATCTACGAGCAGCGCGCTGCGGCGATCGAAGGTGGCATCGCCCGAGCCGAGCAGGCCCAGCAGGAGGCCAAGCTGGCCCTCGACCAGTACAACGCGCAGCTTCGCGATGCCCGAGGCGAGGCCAACAAGATCCGCGAGGACGCGCGCGCCCAAGGTGCCTCGATCATCGCCGAGATGCGAGAGCAGGCCCAGCTGGAGGCCAACCGGATCACCGAGACGGCCCACAAGCAGATCGAGGCCGAGCGCCAGGCGGCGGTCGTCTCGCTGCGCGGGGAGGTCGGGCGGCTGTCGACGGATCTGGCCAGCCGGATCGTCGGGGAGTCCCTGCACGACGAGGCCCGCCAGCGGGGCATCGTCGAGCGCTTCCTCGCCGAGCTCGAGTCCGGGGAGATCCGCCCCGAGAAGGTCGAGTCCTGATGCAAGGTGCGTCGCGTGCCGCTGCGGCAGCTGGCCAGCGAGTCTTTGACGAGATCGTCGCTGGCGGTGCTGACACGCAGCGGCTGGGCGAGGACCTGTTCGGCGTGGCCTCGGCGATCGACGGCAGTGCCGCGCTGCGCCGCGCGCTGACGGACCCGACCCGCGAAGGGAGTGCCAAGAGCGCACTTGCCTACAGCGTGTTCGGCGGGAAGGTCGAGCCGCGCTCGGCCCAGCTCGTCGCCACGTTGATGGCCAACCGGTGGTCGACCGAGCGGGACCTGACCGACACAATCGAGGACCTCGCCGTGCAGGCCCTCGTCGCAAACGCTGACTCCCGAGGCAGTGCCGACCAGGTCGAGGACGAGTTGTTCCGGTTCGAGCGCATCGTCGCCGGGAACCCGGCTCTGCGCCAGGCGATCACCGACCGGAACGCCGACCCTGCCGCGCGCAACGAGCTTGTTGCCCGGTTGTTGGAGGGCAAGGCCCAACCAGAGACCCTGCGCCTGGCCAGGCAGGCGGTCGCCAGTCCTCGGGGACGCCGGTTCGACCGCGTCATCGAGAGCCAGCTCGCCACCATCGCCCGCCGCCGCGAGCAGCTCGCTGCGACAGTCACCTCGGCGGTCGAGCTCGATGCCGGTCAGCGCGACCGCCTCGCCGCTGCGCTGTCCACCCTTTACGACCGCCAGGTCAGCCTGCACGCCGTCATCGACCCGCGCGTCATCGGCGGGCTGCGGGTGCAGATCGGTGACGAGGTGCTCGACGGCACTGTCCTGCGCAAGCTCGAAGGCGCCCGCCGGCACATGGGCACCTGACGGCATACCTGTGTGAACCACCACGGCCCCTGGGCTGCAACTGAGGAGAAGAAGATCAGATGACGGAGCTCTCGATCCGTCCGGAGGAGATCCGCGACGCCCTGGACAGTTTTGTGCGATCGTTCGAGCCGGGCGAGGCCACCCGTGAGGAGGTGGGCCGCGTCGCCGACGCCGGCGACGGGATCGCCCACGTCGAGGGCCTGCCATCGGCGATGACCAACGAGCTCTTGCAGTTCGAGGACGGCACCCTCGGCATCGCGCTCAACCTGGACGTGCACGAGATCGGTGTCGTCGTCCTCGGCGAGTTCTCCGGCATCGAGGAGGGCCAGCAGGTCAAGCGGACTGGTGAGGTCCTCTCCGTGCCGGTGGGCGACGCATTCCTCGGCCGCGTCATCAACCCGCTCGCGCAGCCGATCGACGGGCTCGGCGAGATCAAGGCCGAAGGGCGGCGGGCCCTGGAGCTGCAGGCTCCCACCGTCATGCAGCGCAAGTCGGTCCACGAGCCGCTACAGACCGGCCTCAAGGCCGTCGACGCCATGACCCCGATCGGGCGTGGCCAGCGCCAGCTCATCATCGGCGACCGACAGACCGGCAAGACCACCGTGGCTGTGGACACCATCATCAACCAGAAACGCAACTGGGCCTCGGGAGACCGCCAGCAACAGGTCCGGTGCATCTACGTCGCGATCGGCCAGAAGGGCTCGACGATCGCAGCCGTGCGCGCAACGCTCGAGGAGGCCGGTGCGCTGGAGTACACGACGATCGTTGCAGCGCCCGCCTCCGACGCCGCAGGCTTCAAGTACCTTGCCCCGTACACCGGCTCGGCCATCGGCCAACACTGGATGTACCAGGGCTACCACGTGCTCATCATCTTCGACGACCTGTCCAAGCAGGCCGAGGCCTACCGCGCCGTGTCGCTGCTGCTGCGCCGCCCGCCCGGCCGCGAGGCCTACCCGGGTGACGTGTTCTACCTGCACAGCCGCCTGCTCGAGCGGTGCGCCAAGCTCTCCGACGACATGGGGGCCGGCTCGATGACGGGGCTGTCCATCATCGAGACCAAGGCCGGTGACATCTCCGCGTACATACCCACCAACGTCATCTCGTTCACGGACGGGCAGCTGTTCCTCGAAGGCGACCTGTTCAACGCCGGCGTCCGCCCCGCGATCAATGTCGGTCAGTCGGTCTCCCGCGTCGGCGGCAACGCCCAGATCAAGGCCATGAAGGACGTTGCCGGCCGGCTCAAGCTCGACCTGGCCCAGTACCGCGCCATGGAGGCCTTCGCGATGTTCGCCTCCGACCTCGACCCCGCCTCGCGCGCGCAGCTGGCCCGCGGTGGCCGGCTCGTCGAGCTGCTCAAGCAGCGCCAGAGCAACCCGTTCCCCGTGGAAGAGCAGGTCGTCTCGGTGTGGGCCGGGACGACCGGGCAGCTGGACTCGGTCGCCGTCGAGGACGTCGGCCGGTTCGAGGCGGACTTCCTGGACTACCTGCGCCGCGAGCGCAAGGGGCTGCTCGACGCGATCCGCGAGACCGGCAGGTTCGAGGACGATACGCGCGCCGGCCTGGAGGAAGGCGTCGCCGACTTCAAGCTGCGCTTCTTCGGCAAGGGCAAGGAGCACCTGGTCGAGGTCGGCCACGAACCGGAGGCGGACCCGCTCGCCGACGACGAGATCGACCAGGAGCAGATCGTCAAGGGCCGCTGACCGGCATACCGTCCACCGAGCAACCAGCCAAGCAGGAGAGGGGCGCGAAGATATGGGAGCGCAGATCCGGGTCTACCGGCAGCGCATCCGCACCGTCACCGCCACCAAGAAGATCACCCGTGCCATGGAGCTGATGGCCGCGTCCCGGGTGGTCAAGGCGCGCCAGCGGGTGATGGAGTCCGCGCCGTACACGCACGCGCTGACCAAAGCGCTTGCGGCCCTGGCCATGTACTCCAAGGAGACTCATCCGTTGACCACGGAGAAGAGCGAGGTGCGCCGGGCCGCGGTGCTCATCATCGCCGGGGACCGGGGGCTTTCCGGAGGCTACAACTCCGCGGTCATCAAGGAGAGCGAGCAGCTTCTCCAGCGACTGCGCGACGAGGGCAAGCAGGTGTGCATCTACCTGGTCGGTCGCAAGGTCATCTCCTACTACCAGTTCCGCCATCGCGAGTTCGCCGCCGAGTGGAGCGGCTTCGCCGAGGCGCCACAGTTCACCCACGCACGGGAGATCGGGCAACGGCTCATCGACGACTTCACCATCGACATCGAGGAAGGCGGGAGCAACGACGAGGTCCACATCGTCTACACCCGGTTCCGTACCATGGTGACCCAGGAGCCGAGAGTCCTGCGGCTGATCCCGATTGAGCTCATCGAGGGTGAGCAGGTTCCCGAGGAACAGGAGGTGCTGCCCCTGTATGCCTTCGAGCCTGGCGTCGACGAGGTGCTCGCCCAGCTGCTGCCCAAGTATGTCATCCACCGCGTCTTCACCTGCCTGCTCGGGTCGGCGGCCTCCCAGATGGCGGCTCAGCAGCGGGCCATGCAGTCGGCGACCGACAACGCCGAGGCCCTCATCAACCAGTACACCCGGCTGGCCAACCAGGCGCGCCAGGCCGAGATCACCCAAGAGATCAGCGAGATCGTCGGCGGCGCGGACGCGCTCGCTTCCGCCAACTAAGGCACAGCAAAGGAACCCATCATCATGACTGCCACTGTTGCCGAGAGCGAGCAGGTCCGCGCGGACGGCGTCGGGCGCGTGTCGCGCATCATCGGCCCTGTCGTCGACGTCGAGTTCCCGGCCGACGCGATGCCCGAGCAGTACAACCTGCTCACCACCGAGGTCGACCTCACGGGACAGGGCGAGGGCGAAGGCAAGAAGCGGATCAACCTCGAGGTCGCCCAGCACATTGGTGACAACATGGTCCGCGCGATCTCGCTGCAGCCCACGGACGGGCTGGTGCGCGGGGTGTCGGTGCAGGACACCGGCGGCCCGATCACCGTGCCGGTTGGCGACGCGACGCTGGGCAAGGTGTTCAATACGACCGGCGAGTGTCTCAACCTGCAGGAGGGGGAGACGCTCAACGTCAGCGAGCGCTGGGGTATCCACCGCACGGCACCGGCGTTCGACCAGCTCGAGCCCAAGACCCAGATGTTCGAGACCGGAATCAAGGTCATCGACCTGCTCACCCCGTATGTGCAGGGCGGCAAGATCGGCCTGTTCGGCGGGGCCGGCGTCGGCAAGACCGTGCTCATCCAGGAGATGATCGCTCGCGTCGCCCGCGACCACGGTGGCGTGTCGGTGTTCGCGGGGGTCGGCGAGCGCACCCGCGAGGGCAACGACCTCATCGTCGAGATGGAGGAGGCCGGCGTCCTCGGCCAGACAGCGCTCGTGTTCGGACAGATGGACGAACCGCCCGGCACCCGGCTGCGTGTCGCATTGTCCGCGCTCACCATGGCGGAGTACTTCCGCGACGTGCAGAAGCAGGACGTGCTGCTGTTCATCGACAACATCTTCCGGTTCACCCAGGCCGGCTCGGAGGTCTCGACGCTGCTGGGCCGGATGCCGTCCGCCGTCGGCTACCAGCCCACCCTCGCCGACGAGATGGGCGTGCTCCAGGAGCGCATCACCTCGACGCGTGGTCACTCGATCACCTCGATGCAGGCGATCTACGTGCCGGCCGACGACTACACCGACCCGGCGCCGGCGACGACGTTCGCACACCTCGACGCCACGACCAACCTCTCGCGGACGATTTC
>JBIOUP010000165.1:0-11636 GCA_044867305.1 Dermatophilaceae bacterium | reverse complement strand
GACCTCGGCGTCCTCGTGCCGCTGTTGTGCGACACGGCGAACAAGCAGTTCGTCACGACGTACCAGACCTTGCTGAACGGCCCGCGCCGCCCGGACGAGTCCGACGGCCCCAGCCAGCTGCACGTGGTGATCTTCGACAACGGCCGCACCGCGGTGCTCGGCACGCCCAAGGAGGAGGTGCTGGCCTGCATCCGGTGCGGCAACTGCCAGTTCGCCTGTCCGGTCTTCCGCACGCTGGGCGGGGGGCACGCGTACGGCACGGTCTACGGCGGTCCGATCGGGGCCATCCTCAGCCCGATCATCGGAGACCCGGACACCGATGCCGACCTGCCGTTCCTCTCCTCGCTCTGTGGAGCGTGCGCCGACGCCTGCCCGGTGAAGATCCCCATCCCTGAGCTGTTGCTGTTGCTGCGCGCTGAGTATGCCGGCCGGCATACCGGTGTCGAGGCGCTCGGCTGGCGCGCATGGGCAGGGCTGTGGGGCAACGCCCGCGCGTACCGGGCCAGCGTGCGGGCCGCCGAGGTCATCGGGCGCGTCGTCCCCGGACCCTGGCTGGCGCGGTTGCCCGGTGCGTCCGCCTGGGGATCGGGCCGGCGCATGCCGCCGCTGTGGCTGGCCGGCACAGCTCGCCGGGCGATGCGGCACCGAACTGGCCGTCGGCCGAAGGCTCAGCGATGAGCGTCGAGCGGTTCATCGAGGCGGCGAGCGCAGCCGGCTGCCGGGTCGTGCCCGCCGAATCGCCGGCTCAGGCCCGTGAGATCGTGGCCAAGGAGTGTGCCGGGCAGCGCGTCATCCGCGACGACATCCCCGTGCTGGACGGGCTCGACCTCGGTCAGCCACCCACCGACCCGTGGGACGCCGACGTCGGCGTGAGCGAGGCGCTCTGCGGCGCAATGGAGTCCGGCACCGTGGCGCTTGTGCAGCGAAGGGGTTCGCCTCGGCGGACCTCGTTGTTGCCGCCTCGACATGTCGTGCTGCTGGATGTCGCTCGGATCCAGCCGACCTACCAGGCCCTCATCGACGAGGTGGGCGCACTGCAGCCCGTCCCAACGGGCGTGCAGCTCGTGACCGGGCCAAGCCGCTCGGGAGACATCGAAAGCGCAATGGTCCACGGCATGCACGGCCCGCGGGAGGTCGTCGTCGTCCTCATCGGCTGAGCGCATACTCCAGCGAGTGAGCGGGTAAGGGCGAGATGGTCTTGACGCAGCCGATACCGAGGTGGACATTTGCCCCTGCGGCGGATGCGCGGGCCGCGGTCACGAGCGACGACGGAGTCGGGAGGACAAATGGACCAAGCGGCACAGTTTGACCAAGAGGCCATCCGCCGGATGTCTGACCAGGCGACGGACGTCCTGCTCAACAAACCAGGCACCGTCAACAGCGCCAAGGGCGGCTGGATGATGATCTCGACGATCCTCATCGAGGCCTGGGACCTCTACGCCATCGCGTTCGTGCTCATCTTCATCAAGACCGAGTACAACCCCAACGCGGTTCAGCTTGGCTTGGCCACCGCGGCGGTACAGGCCGGCGCTTTGCTCGGCGCCCTGCTGGGCGGGGTGGTCGCCGACCGGATCGGCCGCAAGGCCGTCTTCATTCTCACCATGGTCCTGTTCATCGTCCTGGCGATCGCTCAGGCGTTCTCCCGCAACATCTGGGACCTCATCATCATCCGGTTCCTCATCGGGATCCCACTCGGCAGCGACATCTCCAACGGCTACGCCTACATCATGGAGTCGATGTCCAAGGGCAAGCGCGAGCAGATGGGCAGCCGCTGGCAAGGCATGTTCGGGCTCGGCGAGGTCTTCTCGATCATCGTCATCACGGTGCTGTACATGAGCGGCATGGACCACAACCTGCTGTGGCGGCTCGCCCTCGCCCTTGGTGCCGTGCCGGCCGCGATCCTGCTCGTCATGCGGCTGGACCTGCCGGAGACCCCGCTGTCGCTCATCCACCGAGGGCAGTTCACCAAGGCCAAGGCGGTGTCCAGGGAGCTGTTCGACGACCCGCTCGACATGCTTCCCGAGGGGACCTACCACCTCGAGAAGCCGAAGGTCGGCGACTTCCTGCAGGTCATGTGGAAGGACCCGATCAAGAAGCGGGGCACGATCTTCGGCTGGATCTCCAACGCGTGCCAGGGCGCCGAGTTCACGGCCTGGGCCTTCTACCTGCCGGTCATCCTCGTCGTGGCCGGCGTGGGAGTCTCCGATGCCGGCAGCATCACCGGCACCAACCTGGTGACGGCCGCGATCTTCTGCCTGGCGACGGTCTCGGGGTTCGTGGCGCCGCACATGCTCCCCATAGTCGGCCACCGCGGCCTGGCAATGTGGGGCTTCGGTCTAGCGGCCGCCGGCCTGTGGATCGGCGCCTTCGCGCTGCAGTTCGACTTGAAGGTGCTCATCGTCATCGGTGCCTGCATCCTCATGTGGGGTCACTACTGGGACGCCTCCAACGGGATGACGGTCACCTCGATGGTCGCGCCGCCGCGCTTCAAGGCAACCGCCAGCGGGTTCGGGTACATGTGGGTCAAAGCGGCCGCGTTCTTCGGCGCGTTCGTCTTCCCGGTCATGACCGACGCCTGGGGCAAGACCTGGGCGACCTTGTCGGTCTCCCTCCTGTCGATCACCGGTTTCCTGGCCGCTGCTTTCATCCTCCCCGAGCTCTACGGCTACATCGAGAAGGAGGAGGCCGACAAGGTGGCTCACGTCGAGCACGAGGTCAAGCCGATCCGGTACAGCTCGCCGACCTGACGCGGTCGCGGCTCAGACCGGGTTGCGGTAGAGGTTGAGCACGCCGGCGGTGACCGCGACGGTGAGCAGCACCGCGCCCAGCATGTGCAACGCGACGAGCACCTCGGGCAGCCCGGTGAAGTACTGGACGTACCCGACAAGCCCCTGAGCCAGCGCGACGAGCAGGACGGTCCGCCAGGTCGTGCGCGCTCGCTCGGCGTCACCGGCCACCGTGACGGCGACGACCATGGCGACGACCAGCCCGAGGAACAGCATCACCGCGTCGGCATGCATCCAGGACACGAAGCGCGGGTCGAAGCCGGTGCGAGCCGGCGTCAACGCGTCGCCGGAGTGCGGACCCGACCCGGTGACCAGCGTCCCCAGGACGAGCACAACCGCCGCCACCGCTGCGGTGATCCAGCCCAGTCGCAGAACCGCACGTGGCACCACCGGCATACGCGGCGCAGGCACGTCGTCCTCGGCGCCGCGCAGCATCGCCGTCGCCAAGGCGACCATCGCCATCGAGGCGAGGAAGTGGAAGGCGACCGTAGCCGGGTTCAGTCCGGTGCGCACCGTGATGCCTCCGACCACAGCCTGGGCGACGACCCCGAAAACCATCGCCGCGCCGAGCCAGTGCAACGGCGTGCGTTTGGGCAGGTGAGTGCGCACCGCCCACAGGGACAACAGGGCGAGAATTCCGACGACCCCGGTCAACGTGCGGTTGCCGAACTCGATCCACTTGTGGAAGCCCTCGACCTGCTCGGAGACCGGGACGATCGAGCCGACAGTGCACTCCGGCCAGGTGGGGCAGCCCAGGCCGCTGCCGGTGAGCCGCACGACGCCGCCCGTCACGACGATGAGGACTTCGCCCACCAGGTTGGCCAGCAAGATGGGCCGTACCCAGGTGGTGCGCGCGACGGGAAGCAACACGCCGCCAGGGTATGCCGGGCCTCCGCGGCGATCCCGCGCGGCCCCCGCCCGTGGGCGGTCCACGCGGTCAGTCCGACCAGCGGAAGAAGCGGGCCGCAAGTGCGGTGGCGCCAACCGCCCAGAGAAACAAGACCGCCAACGCGGCGTACGAGAACTGCCCGAGTGCCAAGGCGGCCCGCAGGCCGTCGCCCAGGGCGGCCGACGGCAGCCATTGCACAACGGCACTGAGGCCGGCTGGCAGCTCGGTTCGAGGCACGACGACCCCGCCAAGCACGAGCATGAGCACCCACAGCAGGTTGGCGAGCGCCAGGACCCCCTCGGCACGCACCGTGCCGGCCAGCAGCAGGGCGAGCGCGACGAACGCCCACGTGCCCGCCAGCAGCATCGGCACGGCATACAGGATGCCGATCGGAACGGGGCGCCAGCCCAGGGCCAGCCCGACGCTTGCGATGACGGCGACTTGGACCAGCTCTACGCCCAGCGTGGCCACGGCCTTGCCGGCCAGCAGCCCGCCGCGCCCCAGCGGTGTCGTGCCGAGGAGGCGCAGCACGGCATACCTGCGGTCGAAACCGGTGGCGATCGCCTGGGAGGTGAACGCTGCGGAGATGACGCACAAGCCCAGCACGCCGGGGACGGCCAGGTCGATCCTGCGCCCTTCGCCCAGGGACGGCACGGCGCTGTAGGCAAGGCCGACGAGGGCCAGCAGGGGAAGCACGAGTGAGACGAGCAGCTGCTCGCCGTTGGCGAGCATGGTCCGCAGCTCGAACCCCGACTGGGCGCCGATCCGGGCTGCCGGCCGCGCGGGTGCGCTCATGGTCCCGCCTGCCGGGTGAGCGCGAAGTAGACCCGCTCGAGGGTCGACCCGCCGATGACCTCGCCGAGCGACCCTTCCGCGACGGTGCGTCCATGGCTGAGGACGACCAGATGGGTCGCCAGCGCCTCGGCCTCCTCGAACGAGTGCGTCGTGACGACGAGGGTGGTGCCGTCGTCGCGGATCTCGCGCAGCAGGTCGTAGACGTCGAGCCGCCCATGGGGGTCCAGGCCCGCGGTGGGCTCGTCGAGGAAGACCACCTCAGGACGGCCGACCAGGGCCGCAGCTGCGGCGAGGCGCTGCTTCTGGCCGCCGGAGAGGCGCCGCACGGTCGTGCCGGCGAACCGGTCGATGCCGAGGCGCTCCGCGAGGCCACCGACATCGGCGGGGTGGGCGTAGAAGTGCGCGAGGTGGCGCAGGAGGCGCAGCGGCTTGCTGCCGTTCGGCAGCCCGCCATTCTGCAGCATCACCCCGACGCGGGCCCGATGCTCAGGGGGGGAGAGCCACGGCTCGACGCCCAGCACCCGGACCGAGCCGCTGTCGGGGCGCTGCAGGCCGACGGCGCATTCGAGAGCGGTCGTCTTGCCGGCGCCGTTGGGGCCGAGGATGGCAGTGATCGCCGCGGTCGGTGCCGACCAGCTCATGCCGTCGCACGCCGTGACCGGACCGAACCGGCGTCCCAGGCGGTCCAGGACAAGGGCGGCGGTCACGGGGTGCCAGTCTAGGACGCGGACGGCAAGGTCATCTCCAGCCGCAGACCGAGCAGCCTTATCTGGCGCTCCGGCTCACGCTTGGCCGCCAGAGCCAGGGCGGCGGCTTCGACGACAGCGTGCTCGCGCGTCGGCTCGGCTAGGGTGCGGCCGAAAGTCTTGGTGAAGAACGGGGCGTAACGTACCTTGAGGGTGATCCGAACCACCGGCCGGCCCTCTCGGGCGACATCGGCGAACACCGCGGCGGCGAGGCGGCGGACCGCCTCCTCGACCTCCCCGGGCTCGCTGAGGTTGCGCTGGAAGGTGGTCTCCCGGCTGTGCCCTCGAGCCACCCAAGGCGTGTCGTCGACGAGCGCCGACCCGCGGCCGCGCCCGAGACCGGCATACCAGAGACCCATTCGGGGCCCGAACTCGTCCACGAGCACGCCCCGGTCCGCGGCGGCCAGCTCGCTGACAGTCCGGATGCCGTGCCGGGCCAAGCGGGCGGAGACCTTGGGACCGACGCCCCACAGGTCGATCGTCGGGCGCTCGCCCATGACGGCGAACCAGTTCTGCGCCGTCAGGCGGAAGATGCCGCGGGGCTTGCCGAAGCCGGTCGCGATCTTGGCTCGCACCTTGTTGTCGCCGATGCCGACCGAGCAGTGCAGCCCGGTCGCCGTGAGCACGGCTGCCTGCACCTGGCGGGCAAAGCCCTCGGGATCGGCGGTCCGCACCCCGACGAAGGCTTCGTCCCACCCGAGCACCTCCACGACTGTGCCGTCCAGCGCCCTCAGGGCCGCCATCACGTCCGCTGACTCGGCCTCGTATGCCGGTCCGTCGACGGGGAGGATGAGCGCGTCCGGAGCCTTGCGAGCGGCGAGGCGCAACGGCATACCGGAGCCGACGCCGAAGACGCGTGCCTCATAGGAGGCCGTCGACACGACGGCGCGCTCGCTCGGGTCGCCGCGTCCGCCGATGATCAGCGGACGACCGGCCAGCTCGGGACGCCGTAGGACCTCGACCGCCGCGATGAACTGGTCGAGGTCCACGTGCAGCACCCAGGGGACGGGTTCGGCCGTCACCCGACCAGTGTGAACCCGCCCCCGGTGGGTCACTTGCTGAACTGCTGCACCGGTGAGTCCTGCCAGCCGGTCAAGCCGGAGGTGACCCCGTTGCTGGTGACCGTGAAGCGCTCCAGGTGGAACATCTCCTCGTCGCCGATCTCGTTGTCCGGCAGCGGGCTCTCCAGCCACATCGTCACCGTGTCAGTGGTGGCGAAGTACCGGCTGCGGTTGGAGGTGGTGATGTGGTCGTCGCCGTTGAGGCCGCCGTCCTGCTCGTGCACGTGCTGTTCGATGTTGATCGTGCGGTCGGCGTCGCAGGTGACCGTCATGTCGTACCGGATGACCTTGACGCCGGCCGAGTTGGTGTGGTCGTAGACCGGACGCAGCGGTGTGACGCTGCAGCCGCTGGAACTCTGGGCGTTCGCAGTGGCCACGGCCGCGAACGGCAAGGCCGCTCCGATCAGGACGACGGCGGCGGCGCGAGCGGGTCGAAAGGCAAAGCGCTTCATGAGTACTCCTTGGATGAGGTATGGCGCCGCACTGTGCGGTGCCGACTACACGGTGGCGGGCGGGCATCAGCGTGGCGTCAGAACCGGTGCGTGCCGCCGCGCGCTGAGTCGTCTTCGCGGTCGGTCACGACGCGCTGGCCTGCGGCACGCGACCAAGGTGAACGAGCAGCGCCACGGACGCCAGACGCCGCAACCGCCCCGGACGGATCCGAGGCGGTGCGGGGCTGCGACGCGGGTCAGTTGCTGAACTGCTGCACCGCGGACTTCTCAAATGCCGTCCACCCCGACGTGGCTAGGTCGTCCGTGGTGACGCGGAACTTCACCTGGTGGTACATCTCCTCCGCGCCGCTGACATCGGCTTGAGGCAGTGTGTTGAGCCACCCCTTGGTCACCGTGCCCGCCGCAGAGAAGGACTCGCTGCGGGTGTTGTCAGTGATGTGCGTGTAGCTGTGCGGGTCTTCCTCGTGGATGTGCTGCTCGACCTCGACGGTCCGTCCGGCGGCGCAGGTGATCTCGTATTGGTAGAGGATGACCTTGTCCCCGTTGTCGTTGATGTGGTCGAAGACCGGGTCCAGCGGATCCACGGTGCAACCCCACAACGGGGTGGAGGCGTGGGCCGTGGCCGCCGCCGCGAGCGGCAGGGCAGCTCCGATCAGGATGACGGCCGCGGCGCGCGCGGGCCGGAAAGCAAAGCGCTTCATGGTGACTCCTTGAGTTGAGTGCGGCGGCTGCTCCGCCGACTTCCTCAACGGTCTCCTGCAGGAGCTTTTGGCGAATCTGACCGCAGGCGGACTTGCTCTCGTATGCCGTCCGGCATACGAGCCTGCAGGAGCGGGCGCAGCGGGGTCGCCGGCGTCCTCATCCGGCCGACCCGGAAGACAGGAGACCGGACGTGAAGGCCAGGGCGATCGCCTGACCACGGTCACGGGAGGCGGTCTTGTGCAGAATGCGTGAGACATGCGTCTTGACGGTGCCGGCGCCGACCCAGAGATGAGTCGCGATCTCGGTGTTGTTGAGACCCTGCGCCATCAGCGCGAGGACCTCGCGCTCGCGTGCGGTCAGCCGGACCAGGGCCGTCGGGGGGGTCGAGGCAACGTGTGGGACACAACGCAACGCGGCCACCACGTGGCCGGAGACCCCCGGGTCAAGCCAGGTGTCACCGGCCGCGACCCGACGCACCGCCTCGGCGAGGTGCCTGGGAGCGTTCTGCTTCAGCAGGTATCCGCTGGCACCGGCAAGCAGCGCGGCCCGGACGTCGGGATCCTCGTCGAACGTCGTGAGCAACAGGACTGCGGTGGGCGGCTCGCAGGAAGACAGCTGCGCGGCGACGTCGATCCCGCTCAGGCCGGGCATGCGCAGGTCAGTCACGACGACGTCGGGACGCAGCGCTTCCGCCTGGGCCAGCGCACTGGCACCGTCCGGCGCCTCGCCCACCACTTCGAGGTCCGCGAGCGGCTCGAGAAGCATGGCGATACCCGAACGGATCAGGGCTTCGTCATCGACCACCAGAACCCGGATACTCATCTGGTGACCAGGGTTTGCGTCGGCACGGTCAGGCGCACGGCGAAGCCGTCATCGACAGGTCCAGCCTCGAGGTGGCCGCCGACGAGCGCGGCGCGTTCGGCGAGGCCGCTCAGGCCTGCATGGGTGCTCCAGCCGCTCGGCTCGCCGGTCCGAGGGGCGCCTGGGCGGCGGGGTGGGCAGCTATGCACCGTGACGTGGAGCGAGGTCTCGGCCCAGGCGAGGCGGACCGCACAACGCGCCCCGGCTCCGGCGTGCTTGAGGACGTTGGTCAGGCCTTCCTGCACGGTGCGCACGACCGTGCCCTCGGTCGCCGGGTCCAGCCTGCGCACCGCCGAAACCGTGCTGACCTCATCAAGGGTCACGTTCAGGCCCGCGTCTCGGGCGACGGCGACGAGTGAGGGCAGCTCGGCCAGCCTGGGCAGTGCGCCCAGCGTGGCTCCGACGCTGGTGCTGCGCAGCGAGCCGACGACCCGCCGCAGCTCGACCAAGGTGCGCTCGGCACTGGACTCGATGGCGGCCAGCGAGCGGGTCGCGAGGTCGACTCGGGTCGGTTCCATGCTCCGGGCCCCCGCTGCCTGCAGATGGATCCCGGTGACTGCACCGCTGACTCCGTCGTGCAGGTCACGAGCGATGCGCAGCCGTTCGGCGACCAGCTCGCGCTCGGCCCGCGCCGACAGCAGGTGGGTACTCTGCCACGCTTGTCGCCCACGCTGATGGCTGCGGGCGCCAAGCCCCCAGATCGCTCCGACGAGGGCGATCCAGAGCAGCAGCAACGTTGCGGTGGAGGACAACGGGTTGGCTGTGAGTCGGGCGGACGCGTAGCTGTGTGATCCGAGAGCCACGAGCACCCCCCCGAGGAGAGGACCGGTGGCGCGGGCCCCCCGTTGCGCTGGTGCGGCATACGCGGCCAGTAGCAGCCCGGCGAACGGCTGCCACGTGGGCACCACGAGGCTGACCATGGCCAGACCGCTCAGCCCCGCCAACACGTGGGAGGGCCTGCTGCGCAGCAGCCACAGGGACTGGTGCGCGGCAATGGTCAGAACCACGGGAAGCCACATCGGGACATCTGACCCGGTGGTCATGCGTGTGGCACCGTTCCACACGAGCAGATCCAGCGCGATCGCCCCTGACACCGACAGGGTCAGGCGGGCGGGCGGCATGCTAGCCGCCGCAGAACGATGCCCAGGGAAAGAGCATGCACCAGAAGCCGTCGTGACCGGGCCCGGGCGGCAGATGCCGGGATGGGGCCTCGCTGGCGCGCTGGAGCTCCAGCCCGACACCCTCGAGGCTGCCCTGCCACGACCCGATGGGCCCGACCCGGGTGATGTCGATGAGCTCCGAGCGGGGTTCACCGTCCGCCAGCCAGGACAGGTGAGCGACGCCATCGCTCACCTGGGGCAGGTTGGCCATGCTCTCGCGCAGGTCCTGATGAGCGCTGAGCAAGCGGGGCAACTCGAGGTCGGCGTGGCCGGCAAGGCGCCAGGTCCCGTTCGCGGCTCGGGCATAGACGGAGATCATGGGGTGGGTCATTGGTGCTCCTGAGGGGGCGAAGGAGTTCTCCGGATGATGAGGGCCCAGGGTGGTCCCTGATACATCCGCTGCCCAGATGTGGCCCTCGGGCCCCTCGCCGGCCGGTCAGGCTCCGGTCACGGACGCCATGGCGGATCGCATGCGTGCTCACGAGGCGGACGCACGTTTGTCTCTCGCGCGGAATTTCGTCACAATGGTGTTGTGTTAATCGAAGATCGTCCGCCTGAGGTGGTGCTGCCCGTCGAGGCGCCCTCCCCGGCCGAGCGGCGCACCCGCGAGCGGGTCCTTGCGGCGGTCACCCTGGACGGTCCGGTCAGCGCATCCGAGCTGGGCGCTCGGCTCGGGCTCACTCCCGCGGCCGTCCGCCGGCACCTGGACAACCTGGCCGAGCAGGGTGCGGTGCGTGAGCACGACCCGGTCGGCAGCGTGCCGCGCGGTCGTGGGCGCCCCGCCCGACGCTGGGTCATCTCAGCGGCTGGTCACGACGTGCTGACGTCGGGGTACGGCCTGCTCGCCGCCGAGGCGCTGCGTTTCATCGACGCGACCGTCGGCCCCGAGGCGGTGGCGGCCTTTGCCGCCGAGCGCTTTGCTGGGCGGGAGCGCGCGTATGCCGTCGAGCTGGCCGGCGTCGGCACCGACCCGCAGGCCCGGGCCGAGGCGCTGGTGGGGGCGCTCAGCCGCGACGGGTTTGCCGCGACCGCCCGGCCGCTCGGCACGCCTGAACCGACCGGCATACAGCTGTGCCAAGGGCACTGTCCGGTCAAGCACGTGGCCGAGGAGTTCCCGCAGCTGTGCCAGGCCGAGACCGACGCGTTCTCGCGGCTGCTGGGCGTGCACGTGCAGCGGCTGTCCACCCTCGCCCGAGGGCAGCACGTGTGCACTACGTTCGTTCCGCTTACTCAGACGCACCACCCAAAGCACGACACGGAAAGGTCCACCGCATGAGCACTGACATCGAGCAGCGCAACCCCGGACTGCAGGGCCTGGGGCGGTACGAGTACGGCTGGGCCGACAGCGACACGGCCGGTGCGTCGGCGCGCCGCGGGCTCTCCGAGCAGGTCGTCCGCGACATCTCAGCGCGCAAGGGTGAGCCGGACTGGATGCGCGACCTGCGCCTGAAGGCGTTGCGGCTCTTCGAGCGCAAGCCGATGCCGACCTGGGGCAGCGACCTCACGGGCATCGACTTCCAGAACATCAAGTACTTCGTCAAGTCGACCGAGAAGCAGGCGGCCAGCTGGGACGAGCTGCCCGAGGACATCAAGAACACCTACGACCGCCTTGGCATCCCCGAGGCCGAGAAGCAGCGCCTCGTCGCCGGTGTCGCCGCGCAGTACGAGTCCGAGGTCGTCTACCACCAGATCCGGGAGGACCTCGAGGAGAAGGGCGTCATCTTCCTGGACACCGACACCGGCCTGCGCGAGCACGAGGACCTGTTCCGGGAGTACTTCACCTCGGTGATCCCCGCCGGCGACAACAAGTTCGCCTCGCTCAACACGGCCGTGTGGTCGGGTGGGTCGTTCATCTACGTCCCGCCGGGCGTCCACGTCGACATCCCGCTGCAGGCCTACTTCCGGATCAACACCGAGAACATGGGCCAGTTCGAGCGCACGCTGATCATTGCCGACGAGGGCTCCTACGTGCACTACGTCGAAGGCTGCACGGCGCCGATCTACAAGTCCGACTCGCTGCACAGCGCGGTCGTGGAGATCGTCGTCAAGAAGAACGCCCGGGTGCGCTACACGACCATCCAGAACTGGTCGAACAACGTCTACAACCTGGTGACCAAGCGAGCCACCGCCGCCGAGGGCGCGACCATGGAGTGGGTCGACGGCAACATCGGGTCCAAGGTCACC
>JBIOUP010000164.1:0-3603 GCA_044867305.1 Dermatophilaceae bacterium | reverse complement strand
GTCGTTCCACGTCGTCGGCGGCCAGTTCGACACCGTTTACCTGGAAGGGGCGTGGCTGCTGAGACCGGCCCCCAACCAGGTCGGCGGAAGCCAGGTGCTCGCGCTGGGACCGTCCCAAGGCGGCTTCGTCGAGCTGAGCTTCCCCGAGCCGGGGGCCTACCCGCTCGTCAGCCATCTCATGGTCGACGCCGAGCGCGGCGCACACGGCACGGTCGCCGTGACCCCGTGAGCGCAGCGCAGGCTCAATGGGCCGAGCGCCACGCGTCGACGAGGGCGACGGCTTCCGCATCGGTCAGGCCCGCCTGGCGGACCCGGTCGCGGTCGCGGGTGCGCTCCCAGCGCAGCGTGTCGGCGAGAGTCTGCGCCAACGGACGGCAGCGCAGCCCGAGCGCGCGAGCCGCGGCACCGTCGCGAGTGCAGAACCCGGCATACTCGGGCATCGGCAGCCACAGCGGCATGGACCGTTGGCCCATCCACGGGCTGACCCCCTGGCCACCGAGCCACTCCGGCGCGGCGGGCAGGACCGGGCCGATGTGCCCGGCGACCTCCCGGGCGATCGCCAGATGCTCACCCAGCGGCACGTGGTCGCCCACGGCGTTGACGACTCCCGGTGCTTGACGCTCGCAGCAGTCGACCAGCCATCCGGCCAGGTCACGCACGTCGACGAGCTGGGTGCCGAGGGCCGGCACATCAGGGACGACGACCGCACCGTCGTTGGTCGCCGGCTCGGCAAACCGCCACGGCCAGTACCCGCTTCGGTCGAACTCGTCGCCAGGCCCCCCGATCAGCCCGGCCCGCGCGATGAGGCACCGGTCGGTCCCGAGCCCGCGCCGCACCGCTTGCTCGCACGCCACCTTGGCCGGACCGTAGTCGTCCGGTCCGGTCATGACCTCACCCGCCAGAGGCGGAAGCAATGCCGCTGACTCGTCCGCCCCACGGATCGAGTGATCGGCGTACACATTTCCCGTCGACACGAATGCCAGGTATGCCGTCCGCTCAGCCATCGCGTGCACCGCGTCGCGCACCTGGCCCGGCTGGCGGGCGACATCCACGACGGCATCCCAGTCCTGCTGTGCAACAAGCTCATACGCGCCGGGTCGCGCGCGGTCGGCCGGCAGGAACCGGACACCGTGCGCGGGCCCACCGGAGTCACCCCGAGCAAGGCACGTCACGTCGTGCCCCCGCTGCACGGCATCCTGCGCCACTGTCCGACCGAGCCAGGCCGTACCACCGAAGACGAGAAGGCGCACGACGACCAGGCTAGACTCAACCCAACTGCCCGAACCCGCTCCACCAGATCAGCTTCGGCAGTCCCGTTGGGGGCTGTCCATCTCGGCTGCGGCCCGTGTGCAGACCGCTTGAGCCGATCGCCGATGCCGCCAGGAGAACCGATGCCCCGCGCCGCCCAGCCGCGTGCCGTGAGTGACGCATGACCGGCGCGCCGTCGGCTCCCGTTGTCGCGGACGCCTTGCCGCCTGACTTGACCACGTGGGCCCGGCTGCTGCAGCAGCTCGCGGCGGGCGAGCACGATGTCGCCGTTGCGGCTCCCGGCTCAGGGCCGGGTTACTGGGCCGGGGCGGCGTCCGCGATCCGCGTGGGTTCGGTGACCTACCTGGCCTACCGGTTGCGCCGGCCCGTCGATGCCGGACGCGGATACGCCGCCGTGGTCGCCAGGTCGGAGGACGGCGTGGCGTTCGAGACGCTCGCCGAAGTCCGACGCGAGGACGTGGGAGCCGAGTCGCTCGAGCGCCCCGCGCTCGTCCACCTCGACGGCGGGGGGTGGCGGCTCTACCTGTCGTGCGCCACTGCGGGTTCCAAGCACTGGTGGCTGCAGTCGCTGACCGCCGCACGCGCCGCTGGCCTGCCCACGGGCCGGCCCGAGCGGGTCGAGGTCCTGGACCCCGCCACGGCGGCGAAGGACCCGGTGATCCTGCGCGACAAGCAGGGCGGGTGGCACATGTGGGTCTGCGCGCACCCCCTGGACATTCCGGGCGCCGAGGACCGGATGACGACCCGGTACGCGACCAGTGCCGACGGGCTGCGCTGGGGCGATCACGGGGAGGTGCTGCGTGGCCGTCCCGGGCGCTGGGACGCCCGAGGTGCGCGGGTCACCACGGTGCTCGGCGCGGTGGGTAACGGACTCGGCGAGACGGCGGGGATGCCGGGCCGGTCCGCGCGGGCGGTGCTGTATGACGGGCGGCCCGACGCCGCCTCCAACTGGTGCGAGTCGACCGGTATCGCAGTCGCGAACGGTGGCCCCCTGGCACCCCTGGACGGTGGCCCGCTGCGCTCGTCGGACAGCGACGGAGCGCTGCGCTATGCGAGCGGCGTCGTCACCCTTGACGGTGGCAAACGCCTGTATGCCGAGCGCGCTCGTCCCGACGGAGCGCACGACCTGGTCACGGTGTCGACCTGAGCGATTCGGCAGCTGGTGCCGGCGCACCGTTCGGCGACTCATCCGCTCGACCTGAGCGCACGGCATACGAACCGCGATCGGTCGTCGAGCGCCAGAGGTCAAGGTCGAGTCCGGTGAGCGACTCGAGCAGGCGGATGTCGGCCTCGAAGTGCTCGAGCAGCCTGGAGCGCTGCACCTGGGACAACCCCGGGCGGGCCGGCTTGGCCCGGCCCCGGCGCAGCCGCAGCAGCGGACGGCTGGCCTCGCGCCAGACCTCGGGCGGCGCGTACGCACCCAGCTCCGCGCCGACGCGGATCACCCGGCCCCACAAGGACACGTCCGGACCCGGCCCGACGTAGGGACGAGCGTTGCTCCTCGGCACGACATGCAGCAGCCCCTCCGAAATGCCGAGGAACCTGGCGACGGCGTCCAAGGTCTGCTCGGGTTCGTCGATGAGGGTCCGATAGCGCAGCAGGAGCACCCGCTCAGGCAGGAAGTACCGGTGCAGGTCACGCAGCTGCTCGCCGTACAGCCCGAGGCCGCGGTACCGCCAGAACGGCGCGTAGCCGTCGGCCACCCGCTCGTCCTCGGCCTCGAAGGCGGTCATGAAGTCGGCCTCGGGCTCCAGGCCGTCAACCCAGAGGTGCATCCAGTTGGAGTAGGCCCGGTCGATCGGGTCGCGGATCACCACAATGAGCTTCACGTCGGGCAGATCCTCGGCGATCCGCCGGTGTGCCCCGCGGCTCCACAGATAGAACGGCGTGCTCTCGCCCCGCACCGCCCGCGGGTCGGCCGGGACGAAGAGCCCTTCGTAGTCCTCCCGACGCCACACCCACTCCTGCAGGCTGTGTCGATCGCCCGGCCCGCGGTAGCTCGGGGGTGGGGCGTCGTCGCAGAGGTAGAACTTGGGCTCCTTCCGGGCCGGCTGAGACCCGGCGGGGACGTACACCTGCGGATGCTCGCGCAGCGCTGCGTGCAGGGCGCTGGTCCCGGCTTTGGGTGCACCGATGATGAGGAAGTCCGGGCGGGGGCGGCGTGACATCAGCTCTCCTCGGCGGGTACTGGTCAGGGCTCGGCGTCGGCAACCGTCGAGGCCACGACTCCCCGCCCGGCTCCCGACCCGGCCTCGAGCCGGCGGTAAGCCCACACCGAGTAGCCGACGGCTCCCGCCCACACAGCCACGATGACGGCGTACCAAACGCGTGCGG
>JBIOUP010000163.1:0-14728 GCA_044867305.1 Dermatophilaceae bacterium | reverse complement strand
GCAGCGGCCTCGCTCACGCGTTCCTCGGAGATCGGCGACAGGGTGTAGTTATTGAGCTGGGACACCAACAAGCCGAGGCCGCACCCGGCAACCACCAATGGGATGACCAAGCCCCAGCCGAACTGCGCCCGCGGCACGATCGGAATGAGCGCTGCGATTCCGATCGTGAGCAGCAGGAATCCGGTTCTCACGATCCTGGCCGGACGTCTGCGCCCGACCCTTCTCCCCGCGAGAAGGGCCACCACGAACATGCTCAACGAGAGCGGCGCCAGAGACAAGCCTGCCTGCATCGCGTTGTATTCGAGCACCATCTGAAGGTAGATGGGAAGGGCGATCATTATGCCGCCCAGGGCGACCTGCTGGAGCAGCTGCTGGGAAACGCCCACGCGGAAGAGTGGCGACTCAAATAGGGCCGGGTCCACAAGCGGAGCTTTTCCAGCGCGCTTGCGACGGACGACCCAAAACGCCAGGCCGGCCATCGCAACGCCGCCGATCACAAGGAGCCCGAGAACCGCTTCGCCGCCCTCCTGCCACACCAGGATGCCCAGGACAATGCCACCCATCCCCAGGACCGACAGGATCGCACCGGTGACGTCGATCACGCGCGGCCCGGTGTAGGGCACATCACGCACCAGTCCGATTCCTGCGAGCACGCCGGCGATTATCACGACCTCCAGCGCAAAGGCGATGCGCCATGACAAGTACGTGGTGATAAAGCCGCCGAGCAACGGACCGACGGCGGCGGCGATCGCGGCCGCCGCGCCGACCAGCGCATACACCCTCTTCTGAGCGGCACCTTCGAAGTTGCCATGGATCAGCGACTGCATGGCCGGCAGAAGCAGCGACGCGCCAATTCCACCCACCATGGCCCAGAAGATGATGACCGGGGTCAGGCTCTGGGCAAGAGTCATCGCCAGTGCACCCAAGGCGTAGCCGAGCAGACCCAAAACATAGGCCCGCTTGCGGCCGATGATATCGCCGACCTTCCCGCCTATGAGAATAAACGCGGCTGATACCAGCGCCTCCAGCGCGATCGCGGACTGGACCCCGCTAACGGTCGTGCCCAGGTCGCGCACCACTGCCGAAATCGAAACATTCATCAGTGATGTGTCCACGACGAGGACGAACATCGCCATCGCCAAGAGAATGGCGAGTCTTCCCTGGTGGTTCCCTGACCGCGTTGCCCGGCTGTCATCCCCGTTATCGGCCATTCGGGTCCATTCCGTTATCTGCGCGGCAAGAGCTGGCGCGGCTGGGTCCACGATCCTAGCAGGCGCGGCCGTCCAGTTCCGAAGCACAGAATGCCGCCACGTGCTCATTTCGCATCAGTACTTGCGCGGCTGGTGCCGGCGGTTGCCTTCGTCGGCTCTCGGGCCCTTGGCCCGGCCCGGCCCTCCCGTCAGCTCCCGCACAGGGGTGAGCACGGCGATGTCACGCGTGGGGGGACCCCTGCTGGTACGGTCGTGACCAAAAGTCGGACAACGGGGTTCCTCCGTCGAGCCCTACCCCCGCGTCATCGGGGCCCGCGGACCACTCCAGGGTCGCCGCCCCCGGCGAAAGCGGAAGGCCGTCGACATGGGAGAGGACATGGACACGCGAATGCGCCTCACCATCCCAGGCCGCGCCCTCCGCGTGGTGCGGTACCCGCTGCGCCGCGAGAGCGTCCGCCTTACCTTGCGGCGGCCGCTCGGGCCGGAGGCGGTCCCCGCTCCGACGCCGCACTGAACGGCATACCTATGGCGACCGCGGCATGGGGCGGAACCGGTCAGGCGAGCCTGAGTTTGGGCCGGCTGGTCCCGGGGCTTGCGGTCGTGCGCGGCTACCGGCGCGAGTGGCTCGGGCGAGATGTCGCAGCCGGCCTCGTGTTGACTGCCCTGCTCGTCCCGCAGGGCATGGCGTATGCCGAGCTGGCCGGCCTACCAGCGGTGACCGGGCTGTACACGTCGGTGCTGTGCTTGCTGGGCTACGCGGTGTTCGGCCCGTCCCGCATCCTGGTCCTAGGCCCGGACTCCTCTCTGGGGCCGATGATCGCGGCGACGATCATCCCGCTCGTCGCTGCAGGCGGTGACCCGGTTCGCGCGGTCGCACTGGCTTCACTGCTGGCTTTGCTTGTGGGCGCGTTCCTCGTGCTGGCCGGCCTCGGACACCTGGGCCTGGTGGCCGACCTGCTGTCCAAGCCGACCCAGGTCGGTTACATGAACGGCCTAGCCCTGACCATCGTGGTCGGCCAGCTCGGCAAGCTGTGCGGCTTCTCGGTTGATGCCGACGGCCTGATTGCGGAGCTGCAGGGGTTCGTCCACGGAGTAGGCGAGGGGAACATCGTCGCAGCGGCGCTGGCTATCGGGCTGTTCTCGCTCGTGGTCATCCTGGTGCTGCAGCACTGGCTACCACGCGTCCCTGCCGTGCTGGTTGCGGTTGTCGCGGCCATCGTCATGGCATCCTTCCTTGACGCCAAAGCCAGGGGAGTGTCGTTGGTCGGCGTTCTCCCGCAGGGGTTCCCGCCGCTGACCATTCCACAGGTGTCGTGGGCCGACTTGGGGACGCTCCTGGTCGGCGCGCTGGGCATCGCCCTTGTCTCACTGACCGACACGATCTCGACGGCGTCGGCATTCGCAGCGCGCACCGGGCAGGAGGTGCGGGCTGACCAGGAGATGGTCGGGATCGGCGCTGCCAACATCGCCGCCGGCTTCTTTCAAGGCTTCCCGGTGAGCACCAGCGGCTCACGCACCGCAGTTGCCGAGCAGGCCGGCGCCAGAAGCCAGCTGACCGGCGTGGTGGGCGCGGCCGCTATCACCGCCATGCTGCTGTTTCTGCCGTGGCTGCTGCAGAACCTGCCCCAGCCCACCCTGGCCGCCGTCGTGATCGCCGCCGCGCTCTCGCTTGCCGACCTGGCGACGACCCGGCGACTGTGGCGGCAACGGCGCAGCGAATGGCTCGTCTCGGTCGTCGCGTTTCTGGGCGTGGCGTTGCTCGGCGTGCTCCCCGGCATCGCCGTTGCGGTGCTCCTGTCGGTGTTGCACGTGTTCCGCCGAGCCTGGTGGCCGTACCGCACTCGGTTGGGCCGGGTCGCAAGGCTGGCTGGCTACCACGACGTCACCCTCCACCCCGGTGCCGAAGAGCTCGACAGGCTCGTGCTGTTCCGCTTCGACGGTCCGCTGTTCTTTGCCAATGCGCGGGGGTTCCGCGAGGACATTCGCGCTGTGGCGCTGAGCGAACCGCCGCCTCGCTGGATCCTGCTGGCCGCCGAGCCGGTGACCGATGTCGACCCCACCGCGGCTGACATGCTCGTCGAGCTTGTGGAAGAACTCGCCCAACACGGCATACGTCTGGTGGCCGCCGAGCTGAAGGACCCGGTCAAGGCAAAGCTGCGCCGGTACGAACTCACCGACCATCTCGACCAGAGCCGGTTCTTCCCCACCATTGAGGAGGCGGTGACCGAGTACGAACGCGCGTTCCCCGATGCCCAATGGCGACCCAGCGTCCGCGGGTCCGAGACCGGACCTCAGCTCCAGTGAGCCGCCGCCGCTGGGCGCTGCTGGCCCTGGTTGCTCTGTGCGGGGCAGTGATCGTGCTGATTGCCCTGGTGCTGAGCCACCCCTGGGCTTCGCTGGCGGTCTTGGCCCTGCTGGCCGGCGCAGGCTGGTGCGGCGCCGCAGGTGTCAAGCGCAGGGGTGGGGGACGGGTCCTTGGGCTGGGCGCCGGGGCGGCCCTGGTGCTCAGCGCAGTCGCGGTCATGATCGTCGTCGGACGACCAGGTGAGGCCGTTGTCCTGGTGGGGTTGGTCGCGATCGCCCTGGCCGCCGTACGCCGAGCGCTGCGGCCGCGGGCGTCGTGGCCGCCGGCGAAGCGCCCGCGCCGTCCGGTCGTCATCTGGAACGCCCGCTCAGGAGGCGGCAAGGCGGTGCGGTTCCACCTGGCCGACGAGGCGCGCACGCGGGGGATCGAGCCCCTTGAGCTGACGCCGGGGACAGACCTGCTCGAGCTGGTGCGTCGTGCGGTCGATGGGGGGGCGGACGCGCTGGCCGCTGCTGGGGGGGACGGCACCCAAGCCTTGGTAGCCACGGTCGCTGCGCAACACGGCATACCGTTCGTGTGTATCCCGGCCGGTACCCGCAACCACTTCGCCCTCGACCTGGGAGTGGATCGTGACGATGTGGTCGGGGCGCTCGACGCGCTCGTCGACGGGCGGGAGCGGGTGGTCGATCTGGCCGAGATCAACGGTCGGGTGTTCGTCAACAACTGTTCGCTGGGCCTGTACGCCGAAGCGGTCCAGCGCAAGGGATACCGCAACGCCAAGCTGCGCACCATCTTGGACACCGCACCGGATGTGCTCGGGCCGGCGCCTTCCGCCGACGGCGCGCTGGAGTGGAGCGGCCCCGACGGCTCCGAGCACTCCTCGGCCGCAGTGATCCTCGTGTCCAACGACGTCTACCGGCTGGGCCGCGCCCTCGGCTCGGGCACCCGCCCCCGGCTGGACGACGGGCTGCTCGGCGTCGCGGTGCTGCGCACCAAAGCCGACCGGACCTCGGACCGCGGCAATGCGCTGCCCTGGCTGACCTGGACGGCGCAGCAGTTCGAGGTTCGCTCGAGTATGCCGGTGCACGTCGGCGTGGACGGCGAAGCGCTCACCCTCGACCCGCCGCTGAGGTTCGTCACCCGCCCGGGAGCTCTTCGCGTGCTCATCGCCGCCCACCATCCCGGTGCCTCGCCCTCCGCGGTGCAACCCGATACTCTCGCCGGGACTGCCCGACTGCTGTGGCGCCTGGCGACCGGAGCAACCGCCTTGCCTCAGGAGCTGTCGTGACCAGCCCTCATCGGGCAGAGGCGCCGGCCCGTTGGCTGCTGCAACGAGCCCACGACCTCGACGAGCGGCTCTACTGCGCTGTCGCCGGCACCACGACGCCGCGGCTGGACGAGCCCATCCGACGACTGTCCACCGCGGCCAACTACTCCCGTTTGTCTCTCGGGTCGGCCGCTGCGCTTGCGCTCCTGGGCGGCGTCCGGGGCCGCCGCGCCGCCGTGACCGGACTGGCTTGTGTCGGCGTCACCTCTGCCACCGTCAACCTCGGTACCAAGCTCGCGACGCGCCGTCCCCGACCCGACCGATCCGGACTCGGCGTCGTGACGCCCCGGCACGTGCCGATGCCGACCTCGACGTCTTTCCCGTCGGGCCACTCCGCCGCCGCGGTTGCGTTCGCCGAGGGCGTGCGGCACGAGTGGCCAGGGGCGTCCGTGCCGCTCTTCGCTTTGGCGGCATTGGTGTGTTACTCCCGGGTGCATACCGGCGTGCATTACCCGGGTGACGTTCTCGTGGGCGTGGGCATCGGCTTGGGGCTGTCCGAGGTGACGACCCGGCTGCTGCGGTGCACCGGCGTGACGTGGGCGCCGACGCCGTGGTCACCATGACCGAACTGAGCTCAGTACGCCCTAAGTGCCGACCTGCGCAGATCTGAGGGGCTCGTCCGATTCGAAGCGATCGCTTCTCGGTGACTGTTGGTGAGCAGTGGAAGCCGTGCGTGCCACCAACTCGAGGCCGAGGGCAACGTGGCCGAGGGCAACGTGGCGATTGCAGCGAAGGGGACATGCGACATGAGCAGTGCATCTGGAGGCTTTGCCATGGACAGTCCTTGGCATCCGGAGACGGTCGCTGTCCACGGCGGACGTGAGGACCTCAGCGCTCTCGGCGTGCACGCCCTTCCGATCGACTTGTCATCGACCCACCCGCTGCCCGACATCGTCCGCGGCGGCGATTCCTACGAGGCGATGGCCGCCGGCGGTTACCCTCTGCCCGACGGCGGAGCGGTCTACCAGCGGCTGTGGAACCCCACGGTGGCCCGGTTCGAGTCCGCCCTGGCCGAGTTGGAGCGCACCCCCACATCGGTGGCGTTCGGCTCGGGGATGGCGGCCATGACCGCCGCGGTCCTGGCCAGTACGGCGAGGAGCGGCCGCCGGCACATCGTGGCCGTCCGGCCGCTGTACGGCGGGACCGATTACCTGCTGGCCAGCGGGCTGCTCGGCACGCAGGTGACTTTCTGCCGGGAGGGCGACGTTGGCGTGTCCATCCGCCCAGACACGGGACTGGTTGTCCTGGAAACCCCGGCGAACCCCACTCTCGAGCTGGTCGACATCGCCGACGTGGCTGCTCAGGCCGAGGGCGTGCCAGTCCTGGTGGACAACACCTTCGCCACGCCGGTGCTGCAGAACCCGACGACCCTCGGCGCGACGATGTCCCTGCACAGCGCGACGAAGTACCTCGGCGGGCACGGTGACACCGTGGGCGGGGTCATCGCTTGTGACGAGCAGACCGCCGCCGGGCTGCGACAGGTGCGGGCTATCACCGGTGGCCTGCTGCACCCCCTGGGCGCCTACCTTCTGCACCGCGGCCTGAGCACGTTGCCGACTCGGATTCGCGCCCAACAGCAGGGCGCTCAGCGCATCGCTGCCTGGCTGGCCGAGCATCCCGCCGTCGAGCGGGTGCACTACCCGGGTCACGACGGCGACCCACGTGCCCTGCTGCAGCGCCAGATGCGCGGCACCGGAGCCATGCTCGCCATCGCCCTACGGGGCGGGTTCGAGGCGGCAACCCGGCTGACCACGACGGTTTCGCTGTTCACCCATGCCGTGTCCCTCGGGGGCGTCGACTCGCTCATCCAGCACCCGGCCGCCCTTACCCACCGACCAGTCGCGGCGCACAAGCGTCCTGCGACGAACATTGTGCGTCTCTCCGTCGGGCTGGAGCACCCCGAGGACCTGATTGCCGATCTCGGTCACGGTCTCGCCGCCGGCGCCGTCCCGACGACGCGGTTGTCACCAGTCGCGCAGCCGAGTCGGCCTCAGCCGCAGGGTCAGGCTGTCCTGCAGGTCGAAAGTCGCTAGGTCCGATCGCAGCCGCTGCCGCGACATTGCGCGACTCGGGGGGCGCGGGGCCGCTGGTTGACTCTCTCGTCGAGCCGGTGCTTGTCTGCGTCCATGGAGCCGATCCGCTTTGCCGGGCGCATCCGGTACTGGAACCCGCAGAAGGGCAGCGGGCTGGCTGTCTGCGACATCCCGGCCGAACACGTGACTGCGCTTGGCGGGCTGAAGCAGCAGAAGGTGCGCGGCCTGATCGGAGGCGCCGAGTTCAGCTCGAACGTCATGCCAGCAGGCGCCGGCAAGCTGGCGGTCAGCATGAGCAAGACGATCATGAGCGCCGCCGGTTTGCGGGTGGGCGACCGAACCGAGATCGAGATTCTTGCTGTGGGTCGTCACTAGCCAGCCGTGGCGGCAGGCAGTGGCCAGACCGTCCTCAGATGTGGCGGAGCAGCTCGTCGAGCATGGTGCCGAACCGGCCGACGAGCACGGAGAAATGGCCTTCGCCGTCGAGCAGGTGGGCAGTCACTCCGGGCAGGTGGGCGGCGAGCCATTCGGCGTGGTGGAAGGGCACCATGAGGTCGGCGCTGCCTTGCCACAGGTAGACGGGGACAGTCATCGCCGTCGGCTCGAAGCCCCAGTCCCGGACGAAGGCCAAGTCGTCGTCGAGCCAGGCGTCGATGACTTCGGCGCCGCCCTGCAGGCCCTTGACGAGATCGGCGCCGGCATCGCCGCGGACGATGTCGCGGTCCACCTCGGGCAGCAGGCTGGCCATGCTCTCGATGACGCCCTCCGCATCGGCGTCGAGTATGCCGTCGCGCTGGCGCAGCAGGTAGGGCCGCAGCGCCCGTTCCCCCTGAGTGGCGAGGGTGAACTCCTCGATGTTGTCCTGCCCCATTCCGTCGAGGAAGTCGGGCTGGCCGACAGAAGGCTTGACGCAGCAGACCGCGAGCACGCCGGCCACCCGGTCGGGGAGCAGCGCGCCCGTGGCCAGCGCATGTGGACCGCCTCCGGAGTTGCCGCCGGTCAGGCACCGGTCGGCACCGACGGCATCCAGCACCGTCTCGATGTCGGCGCTGATGTCGGCGACGATCCGGCCGGGGTTGCGGGTCGAGCCCCGGGCTCCGGCTCGGGTATAGGTGACGTACCGCAGCCCGCGGGCGTGAGCCTCGCTGCGGCGGTACCGGAACTGCAGGCTGCACCCCGGCGTGCCGTGGTGCCACACGAGGGGGACACCGCCCTCGGGTCCGGAGACCTGCACGTCCAGCACGCGTCCACCGGGGAGATCGACCGATAGTTGCCGGGGTGTGAAGCGGTCAGCCATACCGGGATTGTGCCAGCGTGGCGGGGGGCGGGTGTGGTGGGTAGAGGTGAGCGGCGCGGCTACGGAGGACGTTTTCGATGCGCGGCATCACCGGCGTGAGCCGACAGTCCCCGTGGCATGCCGCGGTCTACCGCTCGGGCTGGTGGCCGTTATGGGCCAGCTCCGGCGCATCGTCGGCGTCGGAATGGCCCGGCAGGCCGGGCGGCAGGTCGTGCACGGCGTGGTTGGTGGCGCGTTCGAGGAAGCGCAGCAACTCCACCGGGAAAGGCATGACGAGGGTGCTGTTCTTCTCGGCGGCGACCTCCGCCACGGTCTGCAGCAGGCGTAGCTGCAGCGCTGCTGGGTCGGTCGACATGGTCGCCGCGGCTTGGGCGAGCCGTTTCGAGGCCTGGAACTCGCCGTCCGCTGCGATGACGCGTGCGCGCCGTTCACGCTCGGCCTCGGCCTGGCGGGACATCGAGCGTTTCATCGTGTCCGGGAGCAGGACGTCCTTCACTTCGACACGCTCCACCTTCACGCCCCAGGGCTGCTCAGAGGGTGCGTCGATGATCTCCGTGAGCTCCGCGCCGAGCTTCTCCCGGTTGGAGAGCAAGTCGTCCAGGTCAGCGCGACCGATGACCGATCGCAGCGAGGTCTGGGCCAGCTGCGAGATGGCGAACTCGTAGTCGTGCACATTGACCGCCGCCTTGATCGTGTTCACGACACGGAAGTAGACCACGGCGTCCACTCGCACGGTCACGTTGTCGCGGGTGATGCAGTCCTGAGCGGGCACGCTCAAGGTCATCACCTGGCGATTCACCTTCCGCATGCGGTCCACGACCGGGACGAGAAACGTCAGTCCGGGGCCGCGAGGCGGGTCCTGGACCCGGCCCAGACGAAAGACGACCCCCTCCTCGTACTGCTGCACCACCCGGACCGACAATGTCGTCACGACCGCCGCGACGAGCACGACGATGAGGACGCCGACAAGAATCTCGACCATAGTGACCTGCCAAGGGGTACCGAGGCGGGGGCCGGCGGCGGCGGGGTGTCGGGGCCAAGGTGAGTCCCCGCTGACTTCACTGTACGTCCACTGCCCGTGTGTGGCAGCGCGGAGTCGGTGTGATTCGACCGAGCCCTCCGTGCTGCAGCCGCGTGCCGCTGGTCTAGCGCCCGCCGAACTCGCGGACCTGCTTGCAGACCAGCTGGCCGTTCTCGAGCACCTTCAGCTCCATGTCCAAGCAGCTGGCCTTGTCGTTGGCGGCCGTGACGAACCGGCAGTCTGGGTAGTACCCCCGTTTGGCGCGGCAGTAAGCCTTCTCCACCCGCTTCGCCAGCTCTGCGAGCTCGAGCATCCCTTCCCTCGTCAGCACCGGCTCGGTGCGCTCGGGCGCCTGCGGAGTCGGCTTGGCGTACCGGGTGACCGTGAGACTGGTCGGCTCGTCATCGGAGATGAACCCGGCGATGGTCACCTCGGAGTAGGTGCCCGGGTCGGGGTTGGTGACCAGGTTGTTGCCCTGCTGTACCGACAGCGAGTAGCCGAACACGTCGTCGGTGTTGAGCACGCGGGTGACCACCACTGCGTTGGCCGCGACTTCGGAACCCGTGTCGTATGCCGGGACGATGGCCAGGCCCATGGCAATGGTGCGCTGGTCGATCCGGGCGAACGAGCGTTCCTCCACGGCCCGCTTGTTCCACAAGCTGGCGTAGACGCCCTTGACGGCGCAGCCCACGGACTTGGGCTTCACCTTGCGCTTGACCTCGGCTGCCTCGTCGTCGTCCTGCTCGACCAGACAAGGGCCGATGGGGCGATCACGCTTGTCGGTGTCGGCCGCGTAGCTGTCGTGCAGGCCCGCGCCGTCGAAGTCCGGCACGTCCTCGGCGTTGGCACTGGAGCGCACCTTGATCTTCTCGACACCGGGGAGGACCTCGTCGATCATGGCCCGGATTCGCTCGAGCGCGCCGGGCGGGAACGACGCCGCCATGATGCCGTCCTGGATCTGGGCCACCCGTTCGGCGCGTTGCTTGGGCGAAAGCGCCCCGGCCTGCTCTGCTTCGATGAAGGTCTCGATCAGCACCCGGACGTCGCTGTTAGGCGGATGCTCGATGAAGTCCCGGTAGGCCTGCAGCGGAACCGCGAAGCCCTGCGGGACCAGGTCGTAGCCGCGCTGGGCGCTCGGGCTGCCCGAGTCACCGACCCGCCCGAGCACCTCGCGGTGGGCCAGAAAGCCGATGTTGGCCGCCTTGGAGCCGTACCGGCCGGCGAATGCTCGGGCGTGCCGCGGGGTGCCGGCCGCCATCTGGTCGTAGGAACGCAGCTCGGTCTCCGGCTCCCAGCTCAGCTCGATCAGCGGCCGGTCCAACCGCTCGGCCAGCTTGGCGGCGATGACCTGCTCGGTGGTGGGTTCGATCAAAAGACCGTCTTTGGCCACCACCAGGTGGACCGGCTGGTCGGCATACGGCGCCAGTCGCGGATTGTCCCGACCGGCGTCACGCAGCACGGCATTCGGGGTCCTGCGCTCCTTGGACTTCAGATTGACGTGGGAGTTCGTGTCTTGCACCGCCCGGGTCAGCACTCCCGCCACCACGGACAGGTCCAGCGGCAGCTCGTCGAAGACCGGGATGTCGGTGGGAGTGAGGTCGTCATTGTCGAGCGGGAAGATCCGAAGGTGTCCCCACGCTTCGCCGACGTTGAGCGGCAGGTACTGGATCGCGCCGAGGATGTCGTCCAGGGGCAGCACCTCGATCTTCAGGGCGGCCAGGTCAGCGGCCACGGTCGCGGCCGTCTGTTGCGAGCCCGTGGGCACGAAGGCGAACCGGGCCTCCGGAAGGCCGATCTGGGCCCGGACCGCGCCGAGCGCCTCCACCACCAGCGCTTCCCGAATGACATCCTGCGGGTAGAACTGCAAGCCGTAGACCGGCTCGGTCGCGCCGTCCAGGAAGTAGGTGCGCACGGTGCCGGCGACATACCGCTTGTCCAAGGTGAAGTAGGTGACCGCGTTGAAGGCCGCGAGCGACTCAGGGATGTCGAACGCCGCACGGCCGAAGAAGTAGTGGAACTTGGCCGCATCCGGAACCTCTCCGTCCTCGGTGAAGTTGCCGTTGACGAACCGCACCGACGGCGCGGCCGGGTCGCGCCGGTCGATCAGGAACTTGGCCACCCGGCCGTTGGCCACCAAGTCTCCGGCCGGCGTCGAGATCGCCTCGAACACCTGCGGCGAGTCGATCTCCTTCACGGTCAGGGGCAGCGGTTCGGCCGGATGCTCGGGCTCGACCAGCGGCGAGGACGGCCGCGGCCGGGGGTGGCTGGCCAGCGCGACCACGGCTTTGGCGTGGGCATCGATAGGCAGTCGAGGCAGGAATCCGGTCATGGGTCACCTAGGGGCAAGGACGGCGGAGTCGGGCTGAGGGCTCCACCATCGGCCCATCGGCGCCGAAGCGACATCGGGCGCGAGCCTCAGATCGCGCCGTTGGACCCTTAGCGCACCCTGGCGTCAGTGACTGGACGGGTCGCCCCGTCTACGTCAGAGTCCACCCACGCAGTGCCGCGCAGTACGTGTGGACCAGCCGGTCTGCGACTTCGTCCCTACTCATTCCGACGGTGTTGATGAGGTCGAATATCTCTCGCGGGTCAAAGAGGATGTTCCACAGGAACAGGCCCTCGTCGCCGGGGTCCGGTAGCTGCAGTTCCACGCACGTCTGGCGGATGGGCTCGGCGAGGGCGTCCGCTTGGACGGTGAGGTAACCGGTCCCGGCGCGTAACCGAGCCAGGTAGCCCTCTTCGGATCTCGTGTGGACCATGGCCGCCCCGAACCGCTGCACCAGCGTGATCCACTGACGGCTCACCGCGTCGAGCAAGGCGACGCCGGTGGCCTTCTGCTGCTTGCTGAACTCGTAGAGCTTGAGCCCCACATCGAAGCGGAACTGCGCGAGGACCTCGTCCGGTGACCCGAAGTGACGGTATGCCGTGGCGAGCGACAGCCCGGCGTTCTCGGCGATCTCGCCCATCCGCAGCCCCGGTCCCCGGCTGGCAGCGAGCTCGGCACCGGCCTTGACGAGCTTTCGGCGGTTTCGCTCGGTGTCGCTGCGCGCCGACCTGGCCACCGGCTTCCCTGCTCTCGTGGCCGGCCGACGGGCGGCCGGTTTGGTCGGTCGCTGGTGCGGGCGTGTGGCCGTCATGGGCACTGACCGGCTGATCGTATCGCCGACATGCCCATGGCCAGGCGCTCGACCCCCCTGACGATGGCTTCGTCGCTGGCGGCATACGAGAGCCTCAGGTGTCCCTCGCCGTGCGCTCCGAACTCGGCACCCGGCCGGACCGCTACGCCAAACTCGCGCAGCCGGGCCACCATGCTCACCGACTCCAGAGAGCAGTCGTACTTGGGGAAGAGGTAGAACGCGCCCTGGCTCGGCTGCACCCGCAGGCCCGGGACGCTGCGCAGCGCGTCGAACATGAGCCTCCGGCGCCGTTGGTATGCCGTGCGCATGCGCGCGACGTCGGGCGCCCCCGAGCGCAGCGCCTCCAGAGCGGCATACTGCACGAAGGTATTGGGTGAGCCATTGAACGTGGCGTGCACCCGAGCGGCGACGTCGATCGCCGGACGCGGGCCCCACAGGTAGCCGACCCGCCATCCGGTCATGGCGTAGCTCTTGGAGAACGTCTGGCAGTAGATGGTCCGCTGCGCCAGCGAATCCACCTGCAGGGCAGACACATAGGGCTCGTCGGTATAGACCAGCTCGGCATACGCCTCGTCGGACAGGACCAAGGTGTCCGAGGCGTCGAGGATGCGCCCAAGCGTCTCGAGCTCGTGACGGGTGTGCACGATGCCGGTCGGGTTGCTCGGGTTGCAGAAGACGAACAGGCGAGCTCCGGCCAGTGCGTGGGCGAGCGTGTCGAGGTCCCAGTGCAGGTCGTCGCCGAGGGGTACGTGGACGGGGTGGCCTCCGGCCAAGGCGACCAGGTCGGCGTAGAGCGAGTAGGTCGGGTCGGGGAGCACGACTTTGTCGCCCGGGTTCACGATGCCGATGATGGTGGCCGCCAGTCCGCCTGTGCCGCCGTGGGTGACGATGATGTCCCGGGCGTCGACTGGTCGGCCGGATCGGGCTTCGACCGCCTCGGCAAGGGCCTCGCGCAGGGTCACCTCGCCTCTCAGGTCGCCGTAGTGGGTGCGCCCGTCCGCCAACGCACGTGAGCCTGCCTCGACGATCTGGGCGGGGGTGTCGAAGTTGGGCTCACCCATGGCCAGGGACACCAGTTCGCCGGTGGACTGGGGCTGCTGAACCCTCCGCGACGTCTGCTCGACGCGGCGGACCGCGGCAGACGGCGTGAAGCTCACGGTCGTCGACATGGGGCTCCTTAGGCGGGGCGGTCAGCTGACCGGCCGGTGGTGGCTGTGGGGCGGCCGATGTCTCGGCTGAGTGCGACGTCGCCGGACGTGTCCCGCTGGCGGGTCGGGCAGACGACGATCTCCTGGGCGCAGGCGCGAGGCGGCAGGGTGACCGCCAGCAGGACCGCCTCGGCGACGTCGGCGGGGGCCAGCATGGCGACCCGCTCGGTCGCCTCGGGGGGCCTCGGACGGTTTTCGAGGATGGGCGTGTCCGCCTCGCCGGGCAGCACGGTGACCGCTCGTATGCCCTCGGCGCGGAAGGTGTTGTGCAGGAAGGTCATGAAGTTGCGGGCTCCGGCCTTGGCGGCACCGTAGGCGGCTCCGCCGAGCAGGCCGGGATTGACCGCCGCCAGGGACGAGACCGTGACAATGGTTCCTGCGCCCCGGGCGAGCATGTCTGGCAGCACGAGCTTGCTGAGCCGAAAGACCGCGGTGAGGTTCACATCGAGGACCCAGGTCCACTGCTCGTCGGGCAGCCACAGCGGGTTCATGACAGCACAGTTGGCGCCCGCGTTGTTGACCAGGATGTCGACCGGTCCAAGGTTTGCGTGCACCCAGCCGACGAGCTCGTCCATGGACGTCGGGTCGGTGATGTCAGCTGGGTACGCGTATGCCGTGTGGCCGACTGCGTCGATGATGTCGCGGGTGTGCTGGACGGCGTCGCGGGTGCGACCGACGGCGACGACGCGGGCGCCTTCGCGCGCCAGCAGGCGGGCGGTTTCCCGTCCGATGCCCGAGCCTGCCCCGGTGACGACGGCGACCTGACCGGTCAGAGTACTCATGCGTCCTCCAGGGAATCCTCCGCCGCTGACCGCGGCCAGGCACCGGCACGGATCGCCGCGAAGGCCTGGGCTACCGAGCGCTCCAGGATTCGTAGGCCGTCCTCGACATGCTGTGCCTGGCCGGCTGCCGTGGCCGGGTCGACCCACCGGAACCGGATGAGCTGTCCCGGGGCGGCCTGGCCGAGCAGCGACTGGTGGGAGCGCGCGACGACTCCGACGATGGGGTACCCAGCAGTGAGGGTGCGGTACCGGCCCAGGACGATGAGCTCCTCATCACCGTGCGGGATCTCCACGGCGCCGATCGGCGCGCCGTGCGAGACGACCTCGCGGTGGGCCGCCGGGTGGCGCACCGGACCCTGCAGACGCAGGCCCACATGGTCCGAGCGAGGCGTGACCGTGTACCGGGA
>JBIOUP010000162.1:0-5546 GCA_044867305.1 Dermatophilaceae bacterium | reverse complement strand
ACGTCGACCGACGAGGACGTCTCGATGACGTCGGTTACGGCCTTGAGCGCCACCCAGCAGCCGGAGTACCGCGACATCGCCCAGCCGTGGATGCCCAGATCCAGGATGTCCTGCACGCCGCTGGGGGCCAGCACCGGTATGCCGACCGCGCTGAAGATCTGGTCGGTCTGGTGCGCGACCGTGGACGACTTGCAGGCGTGGTCATCGCCCGCGACCGCGAGCACACCGCCGTGCCGCCAGGTGCCCGCATGGTTGGCGTGGCGAAGCGCGTCGGCGCTACGGTCGACCCCCGGGCCTTTGCCGTACCACATCCCGAACACGCCGTCGTAGCGCGCGCCGTCGAACAGGTTGACCTGCTGGGTGCCCCAGATGGAGGTCGCGGCCAGGTCCTCGTTGACACCTGGCAGGAACGTGACGTGGTGGGCCGGCAGCGCCTTCTTGGCGCGCCACAGCTCTTGGTCGACCGAGGTCAGCGGCGAGCCGCGGTAGCCCGACACGAAGCCGGCGGTGTTGAGACCGGCCGCCTGGTCGCGCAGTCGCTGGACCAGCAGCAGACGCACCAAGGCCTGCGTCCCGGTCATGAAGGCACGACCTTGGGTCAGCTCGTACTTGTCGGTGAGGGTCACATCCCGGCCAGGCGTCGTCGTCTGGACGCTCATGTCGCTTCCTTTCTCAGGATGTCTGTCAGCGCTGCCAGCACTGCGTCCCCCATGCCGGTAGTGCCGACAAGCGTGCCCGTGCCGTCGTCGATGTCCGCGGTCCGCAAGCCTTCGCCAAGGGCCTCCGTGACGGCGCGCTCGACGGCGGCGGCGAGCTCGGGGCGCTTGAAGGTGTGCACCATCAGCAAGGCGACGCAGCGGATGGCGGCGATGGGGTTGGCCCGGTCCTGGCCGGCGATGTCGAAGGCCGAGCCATGTCCCGGCTCGTAGAGCGCCCTGCCAGTGGGGCTCAGCAGCGCCGATCCGGGCATGCCGATCGAGCCGGCGAGCACCGAGGCGATGTCCGACAGCAGGTCGCCGAACAGGTTCGGCGTGAGGATGACATCGAAGTCGCGTGGCCGCGTGACCAGCGCCATGGCCACGTTGTCGGCATACAGGTGGGTGCATTCGACGCCCGGGAAGCCAGCGGCGACGTCGGTCACCACGCGTCGCCACAGGCGGGAGGTCTCCAGCACGTTCGCCTTGTCCGCGCTGACGACCCGCCGCCGCCGTTCTCGCGCGATCTCGAACGCCAGCTGTGCGACCCGCCTGACCTCCGTCTCGGCGTAGCGCATCGTGTCGAAGCCCTCGGCTTCGCCAGCGAACGGCCCGTCCGGCGCGGTGCGCTGCCCCCGCGGAGTGCCGAAGTAGACGTCGCCGCCCATCTCGCGGACGATCAGCAGCTGCACTCCGCGCGCCAGCTCAGGTCGGAGCGGCGACAGCTCGGCCATCTCGTCGGGGATGCTCACCTCGCGCAGGCTGACCGACAGCCCCAGGTCCTGACGGATGGCGCCGATCGCCATGTCCGGCCGCAGTGCGCCCAGGTGGTCGAGGCGGGCGTCGCCGACCGCCCCGAAGAGCACGGCATCCGCGCGCCCGACCAGCTCCCGGGTCGCTTCCGGGTAAGGATGCCCGGTGAGGTGGTATGCCGTGGCACCGATCGGGGCCTCCTCCGCCCGAGCCGGAAGGCCACGTTCGGTCAGCGCGTCGAGCACTCGCCGGGACTGCGCGATGACCTCGGGGCCGATGCCGTCGCCAGGCAGGATGGCGACCGTCCTCACGTGACGCCCACCTGCTCCTGAAGCTGCGCGAAAGAGGTGAGCCGGCCGGTGATGGCGCTTGCCGCCACAGTCGGCGGGCTGGCGAGCCAGACCTGGCCGGGTCCCGAGCGGCCGGGGAAGTTGCGGTTGATCGAGCTGACCGTCACCTGGTCGGGGCTGACCGAGGTGCCTGGGCCGCAGCCGGCGCAGGCGCCGCATGCCGGCAGGAGCAGCTGCGCCCCCACTTGTTCGAACGCCCGGAGGTAGCCCTTCTCAATGCAGTAGTCCCGCACCGCGAGGCTGCCGAACTGCAGGTAGAGCGTGACGTCGTCCGGCACCCGCAGGCCGCGTTCGGCGCACCAGGACAGCACCTCGTGGTAGTGGTCGAAGTCCTCGCGCTTGCCCGCGGTGCAGGAGCCGCCGTAGGCGATGTCGATGCCAACCGGTTGCTCCAGGTGCGCGAGCGGTATGCCGTTGCCCGGATCGCCGGGCGACGCCACCCAGGGGGCGAGGTCGGAGCAGTCGAGCCGGATCACCTCGGCGTAGGTTGCTCCAGGGTCGCTGCTCATCCACGGCTCGACGACGAAGTCGACACCGCGGCGCTGCTTGAGGAAGTGCACCGTCCGCTCGTCAGGGGCCACGATGCCGGTGAACCCGCCCAGCTCGGCGCTCATGTTGGTCAAGGTGGCCCGCTCGTCCACGCTCATGGCTTCCACGACCGGACCGGCGAACTCGAACACCTTCCCCAGCCCCGCGCCGGCCTTGATCCGAGGCTCGGCCAGCAGGGTGAGGGCGACGTCCTTCGCGGTGACTCCCGCTGGAAGCGTCCCGTCGAGCCGCACGAGCAGGCTTTCCGGGACGGTCAGGCGCACGAAGCCGGTCACCATGCTGTGCGCCACGTCGGTCGAGCCCACCCCGAACGCCAACGCGCCGACCCCACCGCTGTGGGTGGTGTGCGAGTCAGTACCGATGAGCACCTGACCGGGCAGGGCGTACTTCTCGATGAGGATGGCGTGGCAGATGCCCTCGGACCCTTCGTGCTCGGGGAGATACCCGTGGTTGACCAGCCCGTACTCCTGCCCGAACTGTTGGTGCCGGCGAGACATCGACTCGACCCCCGGCAGCAGGCCCTGCTCGATATGCAACCGGCTGCGGTGCACGAAGGTGAGGTGATCCTCGAACAGCAGGATGGTCGAGGGCTCGTGCAGCGGAGCCGGCCGGCCGAAGTTGCTATGCAGGATGTGGGCGATCATGCCGGTGTAGTACTCGTGGCTGAACCGCCAGTCGGTCCTGGCGAAGCCACCGTGGCCACGAACAAGGGGGCGCCCGGCGCAGGCGTGGCGGGCGAGGATCTTCTCGGTCAGCGTCAGGGGAGGGCCGGAGTCGTCCGGTTCGGAGACAGGGACCCGAGCCAGCTCGGCGAGGTTGTGATGGCGGCCGTAGGCAAGCAGGCCGCCCTCTCGAAGCAGCTCCGCGGCCAACGGCTCCCGCCCGGCGACGAGCTCATCGACCGGGATCTCCTCCCCGGCGCGGATCCGATCGATGAGACCGAAGTCGGTACTCGTGAAGATGCCGAGGTTGTCGCAGTTCTGGCGGAAAATCCGCTCGAAGCTCTCCGCGATGATGAGGCGGATCTCGACGTCCTTGTGCGCCATGGGGCTGTGCTCTCGCGAGGACCCCTTGCCGTAGCGCTTGCCGGCCACGATGACCGAGCCGCCGTACTCCTCGAGCACATGCTCCTCGATGGGAAGCTCGGTGCCCGCGCGGTAGGCCGAGAGAAACCCCGCCCCGTAGTTGTCCTCGAACTTCGCGCAGACCACCTGGGAGGTCATCTCGTCGGTCGACACGTCGTCCCGAAGCGGCAGAGCCTGCTCGAGGTTGACGTCGCGGCCTTGGAGCTGGGTTCGGATGATCTCGGGGTTGTCGCTCAGGAACAACAGCCGGCCTTCGAACCGGATGTGCTCAGGCTTCGTGTTCACGGACTCTCACTCTCGGGTGGGTTCGGTGGCACAGGGAGGGCCGGGGTGCGCCCGCCGCGGCGTAGGGTGGGCGTGGTCGACGGGGAGCTGGTGTGCTCGAGGCAGGTCGACGGTCCGCAGCAGACGCTTGGGAGGGCTGATGTCCAGCGTTGACCCGGTCGGCATGTCCCGGCCGCAGAACCGCGAGGCAGTGATCGCCCACCTGACCGACGCTGTGTTGCCCGTGCTCGAACAGAGCAAAGCTGCCCTGGCGAAGGACGGGGTTGCGGTCACAGTCGAGGCCAGCTGGGCCGACCCAACGGGGAGCGGGGAACCGCTCGTGCGCTTCCACTGTGGCCGCCGTGGCCTGGGCTCTGCGGCTGACCTGCCCCACGGAAACGTCGCCGAGTTCGGGGTGTCGAACGGGATGCTCACGGTCGTGACGGCCGCAGGCCGAGACACGGTCGGTGCGGACGACGAGGAGCGCGCGATCGAGCAGGCCGTTGCGCACACCGTCTCGAGGTACTACGCCGACCGAGGACACGGTGCGCTGACCAGCCGCGCGCGACGTGCGGCGGCATACCGGACCCGCCGACCGAGAGGAGCCACCATGACGACCCCCGCAAGCTTCGGTGCGCAGCCGCCAAGCCAAGCTCATGACGAGCTCGAGCAGCACGCGGATCAGGCTGAGAGCGCAAACCATCCCGAACGTGAAGACAGTGCTGAACCCCAGGAGTCGAACCTGCGCGACGAAGGGGCCATGGGGGCGCCGCCGCCACAGTGAGGCGCCAGGCTCGCAGCGGTCGCTCCAGAACTGACCTGATCACAAGCGGACCTCAGAGAACGTGGGGACGAGTGTTCCCATACAATGGGAACAGGCACCTAACCAGTAGGTTGCAGAGTATGGAGAGTGCGGGGCCCACGACAAGCCCCGGCAGTCCCGGCCAGGTACGTGGGCTCGGTCAGGTCAACAGATGCGCCAGGTCCAGGGAGATCTGACCTGCCGCTTTGGTCACCGCTTCGCCGAAGTCGCGGCCCGGGGACTCCTGCACCCTGGTCAGAGGTAGCGCCAAGCAGACCGCAGCCACCAGTTCGTCGGCGTTCCACACCGGGGCGCTCACCGAACCGAGCCCTGGGGTGCGCATTCCGACCGCCTCCACCCAGCCGTGCTTCTCGATGTGCTCCAACGCGGTTGGGTCGAGGGCGAGCAGCAGTCCGCTCGACCCCCCATCGGCCAGCGGCAGTCTGGCACTCACCGGCAGCGTCACGCGCAGCTCGTGGATGCTTTCGGCGCTCAGGACACAGACTCGTTCGTCGCCCCGGCGTACCCACACCTGCACCGCCTCCCCGGTGCGGTCCCGTAAGGCCGTCAAGGTCGGGGCGGCAGCCTTCTCCAAAGCCGTTCGCAGGAAGCGCTGGCCGAGCTTGAAGAGCCCGGACTCGTCGCGGCGAAGAAGCCCGAACTCGACCATGGCCACCGCAAGCCGGTGGGCGGTCGACACGGAAAGCTCAGACCGCCGCGCGAGCTCGGCGGCCGTCGCTGGACCGGACTCCGCCGCATCGAGCAGCGAGGCGACACGGGATAGGGTGCGGTTGGTCGCGGCGGACTCCCCGGGAGGCACTCTCACAGGCTAATCTCGCGCAACCGGGCAAGGTCACAGGGCGGTGGAGGTGTAGGGGTGCGCTAGAGCGCTCGCTAACACCTCCGCGTTCGGTTTTACCTCCGCAGGAGAGTCGGCTGGAGGTGTAGAGGTGCGCTAGTGCGCTCGCTAACACCTCCGCGTTCGGTTTTACCTCCGCAGCTGAGTTGGCCGGGGGTGTAGAGGTGCGCTAGAGCGCTCGCTGACACC
>JBIOUP010000161.1:0-7303 GCA_044867305.1 Dermatophilaceae bacterium | reverse complement strand
CGTCCATGCTGGCGCCAGCCGTTGCGCCGCTCGCCTAGGCTGGCGTCCCATGGCGGGCGAACGAAAGGCGTGGGGCTACGGGCTGGCCTCTATCGAGGCCGACCAGGTGCTCGACACGTGGTACCCCGAGCCGCGGCTGGGCACCGTGCCCGCTGACGCCGAGGCGGCCAGCACCTTGACCACACTTGCCCGTTGGGACGCCGAGCGTGCCATCCGCACCGAGGTCGTTTGCACCGAGATCGATCTCGAGGCTGCGCCATCCGGGACTGCGGATGCATATCTGCGCCTGCATCTGCTCTCGCATCGGCTCGCTGCGCCGAACACCGTCAACCTCGACGGAATCTTCACCGTGCTGCCCAATGTCGTGTGGACCAACTACGGGCCGTGCGCCGTCGATGGTTTCGATACCGTCCGGGCCCGGCTGCGCTCGCGAGGACCGGTCACGGTGTTCGGAGTGGACAAGTTCCCCCGCATGCTCGACTACGTCGTCCCGAGCGGAGTGCGCATCGCTGACGCCGACCGGGTCCGTCTCGGCGCCCATCTGGCGAGCGGCACCACAGTCATGCACGAAGGCTTCGTCAACTTCAACGCCGGCACCCTCGGCTCCTCGATGGTCGAGGGCCGGATCAGCCAGGGTGTCGTCGTCGGTGACGGCTCGGACATCGGCGGCGGGGCGTCGACCATGGGCACGCTGTCCGGGGGCGGCACCGAGCGGGTGAGCATCGGGCGGCGCTGCCTGCTGGGCGCGGAGGCCGGCATCGGGATCGCGCTCGGCGACGACTGCGACGTCGAAGCCGGCCTCTACGTCACCGCCGGCACCCGAGTCACCCTTCCCGACGGCACCGTCGTCAAGGCACGCGAGCTGTCTGGTCGCGACAGCCTGCTGTTCCTGCGCGACTCGATCACCGGTGCCGTCGTCGTCAAGGACCGCTCCGGCCACGGGATCGACCTCAACGTCGCCCTCCATGCCAACGACTAGCGGGGCCCGCCCCGTCCTGGCCGAGCAACAACGCCGACCCGGTCGGAAACGACTCAGCATCTTCCTCGTCCTGGGGGTGCTGGCTGCCCTCGCGTATGCCGGGTGGACGGTGGCGCGCGGAATGCTCACCGACCTGACCCCGCCGAGCTGCACCGCCACGGCCGAGGGTCGTTCGGTCAGCCTCACGCCGGAGCAGATGGCCAACGCGGCAACGATTGCCGCGATCTCCGTCCAGCGCGGTATGCCGGCTCGCGCCGCGACGATTGCCGTCGCCACGGCGATGCAGGAGTCCAAGCTGCGCAACCTGACTGTGGGAGACCGTGACTCGCTCGGCCTGTTCCAGCAGCGGCCCAGCCAGGGCTGGGGCACGGCCGATCAGATCCTCGATCCGGTCTACGCGAGCACGGCGTTCTACGACCGGTTGGCGAAGATCGACGACTACGCCAACCGGCCGATCACCGACGTGGCCCAGCAGGTGCAGCGCAGCGGCCACCCTGCGGCATACGCCCAGCACGAGGATGAAGCCCGTGTCCTCGCCTCGGTGCTCACCGGCCATTCTCCGGCCGGTCTGGTGTGTTCCCTCAGCGCAGCCGACAAGCCCGGTGACTCGGCCGCCGTCGTGGCCGGGCTGCAGCGCCAGCTCGGGGTCACCGCTGCCGGAGCCGGCACCTCGGTCACGGTCGACGCGACCGGAACGCTCGCCTCGGCCGCAGCTGCCTGGGCGGTCGCCCACGCGCAGAGCCGCGGGATTGCCAGGGTGCAGGTGGGCGACCGGGAGTGGGACCGATCCGACGGCAGCCGGTGGCGCCAGAGCGACCCGGTCCAGGGCGTGGCGGTGCTGCTGTCGGGTGGTAGCTGACCGGTTGCCTGCATCACGTCGGGCAGACTCACCGGAGTCGATGTGATGCCGGCACGGCCACAGCACGGCCACCGGCTCGTTTCACATCGACCGACGCAGGTACACCGGTGATCGCCGCGACGTATGCTCCGCACATGAGCACCGCCCCCACCAGCCCGCCCGGCTGGTACCAGCAGCCCGACGGCACCCGCCGCTACTGGGACGGGTCAGCCTGGACCTCGCACGTCGCGCCCGCCCAGCCGGCATACGGAGCGGCGCTGGCCTACTTCGCGCCCCCCAGCCCGCAGGACGGCCAGCCCTGGCCGCCGATCGCCACCTCTCCCGGCCGGTATGCCGTTGGGCCCGGCTCCGAGCCGCTGATCACCTACGGGACCGGCCCCCACGTGGTCGCCCCCAAGAGCCCGGGCCTGGCCTTGGCCGCCTCGTTCCTCGTGCCGGGCCTGGGCCAGCTCATCAACGGCGACATCGCCAAAGGCGTGGTGTTCTTCGTCGCGTATGTCGTCGGCATCGTGGCCGTCATCGTCCTCGTCGGCTTCCTCATCGTGCCGGTCGTGTGGATCTGGGCGATGGTCGACGCCTACAGCAGCGCCAAGCAGTGGAACATGCGCCACGGCATACTCGCCTGAGCACGCGGCCGCAGGGCAGGATGAGGCCGTGAGTCGGGGCCGGGTGATCAGGGGAGCGGTCATGCCCGCCGCCTTCGGCGCGGCCCTGGACGACCTCGACCTGCCCCTAGGCGGACCCGCCCTCGTCCTCACGACACTGGCTGCGCCGACTCCCGTCTCCGTCGGCGTCATCGACCTGGTCGTCGACGAGCTGGCCATCCGCGGCCACGACGTCACACTCGGGGGCGGCTTGCGAGTCGCCGACCGCGACCGGGGGGTGCTGTCCGTGGCGGCGATGGCGGCCCAGGCCGGACTTGGCGGTCGGACCGAGCGCGGCACGGCATACCAGCTCGTCGACCTGGTGTCTGAGCGGGGCGAGCCGCTCGACGTCCCGTCGCACAGCATCCTCTCGGGCGTACCGATCAGTCGGCTCTGGTCTGGCGCCGGGCTTCGGGTGGTCCTTGCGCGGGCGGTCACAGACCTTGCCGACGGGTATGCCGGGTGCCTCGACGCGCTCGCCCTGCTGGCTCCGGTCCCGGGCGGGGCGCCTGCGGAGGTATCGGCCGACATCGCCCGATACGCGCCGCCGCACCTGGCCATCGTCGACGCCGTCGAGGCGTCGGGGGGCGTCGACGGGCGTGGCGTGCCGCTGCCAGTGCCCACCGACACGCTGATCGTGGGTCGCGATGTGGCCCTCGTCGATCAGACGATGGCTGCGCTCATGGGCGAAGACCGTTCGGCGGCAAGGCCGTTCGCCGAACTGCTGCGCCTGCGGGGCGAACCGCCCGGCACGCTCGACGGGAACCTCTCGCCCTGGCCGGACTTCCCGCGGGCCGACGCCGGCCTGCGCGAGGCACGCCGGGCCCTCGACGTGCTTCCGCAGGCCGCTCGGCTCTTCGACGCCGTCGCCGTGGCACCGCCCGACGGCCCCCGTTCGGAGGGCCAGCCGATGCTGCGGGGGCTGCGCGAGCTGTATGCCGCCTGGGCCCGGGCCAGCAGCCACCCCGCCGCCAGGGCGGGCATCGGCCTCGCGCTCGGGCTCGCTGGAACGCTCGCCAGCTCGGCGACCGGATGGCTCACGACGTTCGACAAGGACCACGTTCCGACGGTCGTCACATCCCTCGGCTTCGATCCGGCCGACTTCGCCGCAGCGCAGTACGACGGGCTGCCCGACTTCCTCGCGCCGTTCGCCCGGTTGGCGGCCGGCGCGCCGACGCTGGCGGACGGGCTTCGTTGGACTCGGCACGACGGGGCCGTCGTGTTCCGCACCGAACGGGAGGTCGCCGCCCGGTTCGCCGACTTCGTGGCCAGGGTCGATGTCGCCGAGGGAATCAGCCTGATGGCGGACTACATCGGCGGGCGCCGAGTGACAGTCACCGCCGACGAGGCCGGCCGACCGGTGCGACAGGGCGAGCGCAACGTGTACCTGCCCCAGCCGAATGCCGCGGCGGCCTTCGGGGGCAAGCCGATCGACGTGTGCAAGATCGAGCTGGTCGAGCGCACCGGCACGGCGCATCGGCTGCACTGGAGGACGATCCTCAGCCCGAACGGCTCGGCCCGGTCCGACGACGGCACCCTGTCCTTCGAGGACACCGGTCGGGGCACAGTGCGCCTGCTCGTCACGGGGCGCCAGGAGTTCACCCTGCCGCCCTCGCTCGATCCGGGCGTCATCGCACGCGTGCCCGACCTGCTCGACTCGCTGACCACCGAGTCCTACCGCCGCTTCTTCACCTCGACGTTCGACAACCTCGAGGCGTGCTTCGAGGGCCGACCGTTCCGCGTCGGCGTGCCGCCGGACTCCGGTGACTCGCCCCTGTTGACCGACCTGCTGCGGGTCGCCGTCGAGCAGGGCCGCGAGGCGCTGTTGGGCGAGACACCGACCACGGCGAGCGGACGAGCAGTGCGGCGCCCGGTCGATGAGGTCGACCTGCACGGCTTCGCGCACTTCCGGGGGAACCGTTGAGGGTGGCGGTCACCGGTGCGACCGGCCTGCTCGGCCAGCAGGTATGCCGTGCGGCGCTCGACGCCGGGCACGACGTCATCGCCGTCGTGCGCAACCGGAGTGCTCCGCTCGCTGGCGCGCTCACGGCATACGCAGACTCGGCCCCGGGGGGCAGCCTGGTGCTGGCCCGGGCCGACCTGCGCAGCCCGTCGACCCTCAGGAAGGCGTTGAGCGGAGCGGAAGGGCTGGTGCACTGCGCTGCGGTCTACGCATTCGGTGCGAGCCAGGCGGACTCGATCGAGCGGACCAACAGCGAGAGCACCCGCTCGGTGCTGGAGGCCGGCGCCGACGTGGGGGTGACCCGGGTCGTCGTCACGTCCTCGTCGGTGACTCGCGGGTCGAGCCCGTTCCCGACACCGCGTACCGAAACCGAGCGCCTGGGCCTGGAACCAACGCCTGCCTACTACCTCAGCAAGGTCGCGCAGGAGCGCACGGCGCTGGAGGTCGGCGCCGCACGCGACCTGGCCGTCGTGCTGGCCTTGCCCACGCTGATCTTCGGCGGGCCGTACGGGAAGCTGGCCCCGAGCAACGCCATCGTGCTGCGCTACCTGCTCGATCCGACGCGCTCGACGTTCCCCGGCGGCGGCAACGTCGTCGACGTGCGTGACGTTGCGGCCGGTCACCTGCTGCTTCTCCGCGACGGTGTCGCTGGTGAGCGGTACCTGCTCGGCGGCGACAACCTGACCTGGCCGGCGCTGCACGGCCTGGTCGCGGAACTGGCCGGACTGCCGGGGCCGTTCGTTCAGCTGCCCGCACCGGTCGCCATGTGGGTCTCGGCCGCGGGCGAGCGCTGGGCTTCGCTCAGCGGCACCACGCCACTCTCCACCGCCGAGGAGGGAGCCACCGTCGGGCGGTACTACTGGTACTCCTGCGCCCGCGCCCAAGCCCTCGGGTATGCCGCGCGCCCGGCTCGCGCCGCGGTTGCCGCGTCGCTGGCGTGGCTGATGGTGAGCGCCGACCTTCCGAGGTGGGTGCGGGAGGCCCTGCGGCTCGCTCCCGAGGTGCGCGCGGCGCGTCCCCTGCTCCCCCGAGCGCTGCCGGCAGACCCCACCGCTCCGGATGCGGGAGCTGACGCAGCGACGGTCCGACGCACCCCCCGAGTCAGGACTGCGAGGCGCTGACGATCACTCCGACAGTGGCCTCGTCGCCGCCGCTGACCTGAATCGTGCCGGTGTAGGCCCGGCCCGGTGTATACACCTGCGGGTCCAGGACCGTCGACAGCTCGATGCGCCGCTCCTGCCCCGGCGGGACGGTCACCCGAGCCGGATCCACGTCCACGGTGCCCGCGCAGGACTGGCCGCCCACCGCGTCGTGAAGGGCCGTGGCGCTCACCTCGATGCGCCGGGCTCGAGGGTGTCGGTTGACCACAGTGAGCGACCCGCGGGCGGTGGCCCCAGCAGGACCGGTCAGCGTGACGACCGCGGACCGGTGCTCCGGCGCAGGTTCGGACGGCTCGGCCGACCCGGTGGCCGACGGTGCGGCAGGCTGGTGTGGTCCGGGCCGCCCTGACGCAGCTGCACGGGCCCCGGCGGCCTCCGAGAGGGAGCGCACCACGGCCGCGGATGTGCGGGTGTTGAGCTCCAGCAGGTCGCGGGCCACCTCGATGCCCATTGCGGCCAGCTCGCGCCAGTACCTCTGCCCCTGGGTGGACATGGTGTCCAGCCATGCCCTGCCGAAGGCGGTTGGATCCGTGTCGGCGGCCCACGCCTGGCGACCGGCGTCCACCGACTCGCGCAGCATCCGGGCCTGCGCCGCCCACGCGTCGCTGGCGAGCTTGCTGACCCGTTCGACGATCGGTTCGTTGGGGCCGGTGGCCATCTGTCCCTCCTTGGTCAGCGGCGAGTGCGGGGCGAGCGTGCAGATCGGCGAGCTGGGGTTGGACCGCCCGACTCGGCGCGAGCACTGGACCCGGACGGCTCCTGCGGCTGCGCGGCATACTCGCGCGACGGTATGCCGGGAACGAGCGCGACGGTGACGTCGGACGTCGAAAGGGCAGCCGGGGGAACGCTCGCGTCGACGCGGTAGTCCGCCGAGGACGCCAGCGAGGAGCCGGCTGGAGCGAAGTGGGTGGTCGTCTCCCCGCGAATGGTGAGGCTGAATAGCTCCCGTCCGAGAAGTGACCACGACCAGGTCTGCGCATACGGGGTGCGAACCGCTGTTGGTGGCAGTTCGCCGAAGACGACCCGCACGCTGCTGTCGACGGCCACCGGCCTCAGCTCGACCGTGCTTGCGCTGCTGGCCACGAGCGGGTCTACCGACACCCGGCTGGTGACGGGGTCCAACGTGACGTGCGCGTCGCTGGTGCGCGTCGTCTCGCCGGCCAGTGTGGTGACAACACGGCCGAACGTGGCCTTCACGTTCTCCGGGACCCCGGGGGTCACGCTCATGACGACACCGACCGTGCCCGAGGGCGCCGGTCCAAGGGGTGGTTAGTCATCTGGATCTCCTGGTGAGCTGGGGTCGTGCGCCACGGGGCTGACCAGGGTCGAGTGATGCAGTCCGAGACGTGGGTCAGCCCAAGCCGGCACGGCCGGGTCCACTTCGGACAGCTCGGGCAGCTGGACCCGCACGCGCATGTCGAGCGAGGGGTAGTCGTAGATCGTCACGTGGTTCTGTCCGCGATTGGCGGTGAACAGCAGCGTCTGGTCGGCGCAGAGTTGGGTCGCGTAGATGCCGTCCAGGAGCGCCCCGCGGCTGACCCGCAGCGACGAGACGTACATCTGGGCGTCGGTGAAGGGGTTGACCCGGGTCAGGCAGTCGGCGACGGTGCGAGCCGACTCGCGCGACCAGGCCAGCGCGTCGAGGGCGCCCGGGTGTTCGTCGATGAACCGCACGGTGGTCATCGTCTCGAGGTCGAT
>JBIOUP010000160.1:0-6951 GCA_044867305.1 Dermatophilaceae bacterium | reverse complement strand
TCGCGGCCGCGTCACCGACTACTGGGACGAGGTGTTCACGCCGGACGGCTTCCAAGGGCATGCGGCGCTTGACGAGCAGTCCGCCTTCATCGCCAGCTTGGGTGCCAGTCGGTCCGGCCGAATGCGTGATGTGCTGGGCACGATCCAGGCCGACCAGGACGCCATCATCCGCGCGGGATCGCCCGGCACGCTGGACGTCGAGGGGGGACCCGGTACCGGGAAGACCGTCGTCGCGCTGCACCGGGCGGCATACCTGCTGTATGCCGACCCGCGCCTTGGGCATCGGCGCGGCGGCGTGCTCTTCGTGGGACCCCACCGTCCCTACCTGGCCTACGTCGCCGACGTCCTGCCCAGCCTCGGCGAGGAGGGTGTTGCGACCTGCACCATGCGAGACCTCGTTCCTGAGGGGGCCGCGGCGCGGCTGGAGGCCGACCCCGACGTGGCCCGGCTGAAATCCTCCGCGGAGATGGTGAAGGCCATCGAGCCGGCCGTGCGACTGTACGAGGAGGCGCCCACCGGCGCAATGGCGGTCGAGACCCCGTGGGCCGAGATCCGGCTCACAGCCGCCGACTGGGCGGAGGCGTTCGACGCTGCGGATCAAGGTATGCCCCACAACGAGGCGCGAGACGACATCTGGGAGGCGCTGCTGGCCATCTTGGTCGACAGGCACGATGAGGAGGGTGTTCCCGCAGAGCAGCTACGCAGGTCTTTGCGTCAGAACGAAGAGCTGATCACCGCCGTCAACCGGGCCTGGCCGCTACTGGAGGCAACGGACCTCGTCGGAGACCTGTGGTCGGTGCCGGCATATCTGCGCCGGTGCGCTCCGTGGCTCACCCCCGACGAGGTCCGCACCCTGCAACGCGCGGATCCTCAGGAGTGGACTGTCTCGGACCTGCCGCTGCTGGACGCGGCGCGGCAGCGGCTCGGCGACCCCGAGGCGTCCCGTCGAAAGCAGCGCCGCGAAGCCGCCGTCGCCGCTGAACGTGAGCAGATGGACCGGGTCGTCGACGAGCTGATCGCGACGGACGACTCCGAGATGCAGGTGATGTCGATGCTGCGTGGCGAGGACCTGCGGGGCGCGCTCGTCGACGAGTCGGGGCTGCCCAGCGCTGAACCGGACCAGCTCGCGGGTCCGTTCGCCCACATCCTCGTGGACGAGGCGCAGGAGCTGACCGACGCCGAGTGGCAGATGCTGCTGCTGCGCAACCCGTCCCGCAGCTTCACGATCGTCGGGGACCGCGCCCAGGCCCGGCACGGGTTCACACAGTCGTGGCGGGACCGGCTCGAACGGATCGGGCTGCGCGACATCCGTCTGGCGTCGCTGACCATCAACTACCGGACGCCGGCAGAGGTCATGGCGCAGGCGGAGCCGGTCATCCGGGGTGTGTTTCCGGACGCCAACGTGCCGACCTCCATCCGCAGGAGTGGTATCCCGGTCGGCTACGGATCCACGTCAGACCTGGACCCGATGCTGGACACCTGGCTCGCTTCGAACCACGAGGGGATCGCTTGTGTCATCGGCGATCCCACGTTCTCGGCGACGACCCGCGTCCGGTCGCTGAGCCCCGAGCTGTGCAAGGGGCTCGAGTTCGACCTGGTCGTCCTTGTCGACCCGGAGGGGTTCGGCGAGGGCGTCGAGGGAGCGGTCGATCGCTACGTGGCCATGAGCCGGGCGACTCAGCAGCTGGTCATCCTCAGCAGCGGATGACCCGGTATGCCGGTTGCTGCCGAACGACCACAAGGTGAGCAGCGGGCGGCTCGGGAGCGGTCGAGCGCGACCGTGGTCGCTCTCGGGTCAGTCGTCGATCTCGCTATATGGGTCGGTGATCTGGCGCAGCAATGTGAGGGACTCGCGCAGGTCCCGCATCCGCCGGGTGCCGAGGTGGCGCTGCCACTCTCGCTCGACGCGCTGCTCCTCGGCGCGGGCGATCGGCAAGAAGGACTCGCCCTTGGTCGTGAAGCGCACGAGGCGAGCCCGGCCGTCGCTCGGGTCGGGCACCCGCTCAACGTAGCCGGCGGCCTCGAGCCGATCGACCAGCGCGGTCGCGGTCTGCTTGGAGATGCGGGCCTGCTCGGCGAGGTCGGAGAGTCGATTGCCGTGAGGGCCGATGCGCGCTGCGAGGCGCCCCTGCGCCATCGTGACGTCATCGACGCCGGCACGGCGCATCGCTTCCATCACGCGACTCTCCATATGGCGGGCGGCGATGAACATGAGCAGAGCGACCGGCAGCTGCCTCGGCATGACCCCTCTTGAACTAGTCCTAAGTTCGAACTATATTGGTCCTGCTATCGAACTAATAGTAGGACAAGGAGTCCGCCATGCGTGCTCCAGCGCGATCCGATGACGGCAAACCCGACCTGGACGTGATCTGGTCCGAGGTGGACGACCAACGGCTGCGCACGGTCGCCCTTCTCGAGCGGCTCACCGACGAGCAGTGGGACCACCCGTCGCTCTGCCAGGGCTGGACCGTGCGCCACGTCGCCGCACACCTGACCCTGCAAGCCCAGCACGTCGGCGACATCGTCGGGTTCATCGCGGACCATCCACGGCTGCTACTGAGCCGCACCCTCAACCGGACCATCCGGGACTCGGCGTTGATGCAGGCGGCGCTGCCGACGGATGAGCTCGTCGCGCGCATCCGCGGCGGTATCGGGTCGCGCAGGCACAACGTCTTCGTGACCCCACGCGAGACGCTGTCCGACAGCCTGGTGCACGCCCAGGACATCGCCATCCCACTCGGGATCGACATGCAGATGCGCAGCCGCGCGGCCGTCATCGTGGCCACCCGGATTTGGGCGACCCGACGCACCTGGCTCGGCTCGGTCTTCCGGCAGCTGCCGCTCGATGGCTACCGTCTGGCTGCCACGGATGTCGACTGGTCCGTGGGTTCCGGGCCGGAGGTCTGTGGGCCGATCGCGGCGATCGTGCTGCTGTTGACCGGCCGGCGCGTCGTCCTGGAACGGCTCGGGGGCGAGGGCGCAGCACAGCTGCGGTGCGAGGCCCAGCCGGCCTGACGGCATACGGTTTCGGCCAAGCGAGCCGCACCCGCCAACAAGGCCACCCTGTTCGAGTCGACCAGTGCGGCAACTCGTCGACGCAGTTCCAGGGCGGGGTGTCGACAGAGACGTCGGGCTGGGCAGCTTCCGCGTACGGCGTCATCTTCGCCAACCATGCTCCATCCAACTGCGGTGGCTCTCAGGGGATTGGACTGGGTCGCACAACCTGTCCACCGACCTGTCGGGCTACTTCTCCGACCCGGCCAGCGTGCACTCGGTGAGCGCCCGGTTGGGTCCGCTTGCCAACAATGGCTGCCCCACACACACCCACGCCTGCTGCCGGACAGCCCCGCCATCGACGCCGCCGGATACCCGGTTCCTGGCTTCAGCGTCGACCAGCGCGGTCGGTACCGCATGCGGGCCAGGCAAGCGAGGCACCGACCCTGTATCGACCAGCGGGCGCGGGCCCTCGTCAGGCTCTCCCTGCCCTACCCAGCCAATCCTGTATCAGCGCGCCCAGCAGGTCGGGCTTCTCGTGGGGGAGCGCATGGCCTGCACCATCGATGACCGCGAGCGTTGCGCCAGGGTGGTCGTCGAGCAGGTCTGCGGCTGCCGCATACCCGACGGTTGAGTCCCGCCGCCCTGCGACGACCAGCGTGGGCCCCTGGTATGCCGGACCGTCCGGTGTGGTCAGCTCCCATCGCTCGCCGATCCGCTGCATTGCAGCCGGATCGACGAGAGCCATAGCCGGGGAGACGAAGCGCTCGTATCGTTCCAGCATCGCAGGCGTTTGGATGACGAAGTAGCCACGGAAACCCTCGTCTCCCAGCTCGCCCGACCCGATCAGCGCGCGATGCTCGGGGACGCGGCGTGCGCCGGGGAGCAGAGGGCATATCAAAGCGAGCCCGGCAACACGGTCCGGTCGTCGCGCCGCAATGCCTGTGGCGTAATACGCGCCGGCCGAGTGGCCCAGGACGAGCAGTTCTTCGACGTTGGCAACCTGATCGACGAATTGCACCAGGCAGTTGCAGACGTCGTCGGCGCTGCGCAGCGAGGCTGGCGCCGGCGTGCGTCCCATGCCTGGAAGGTCAGGGTAGATGCGTCGATAGCCCGCCTGGGCATGGAGTGCCGGCTCGAAGCAGGCCTCGGCCTCGCGATGGTCGACCCCCGCACCGTGAAGCACGAGCACGGATGTTCCTTCACCATGCTCGACGAAGTGGATCTCGGTCTCGCCGACCCGGCAGCGCATGAATCGAACCTAGCCATGCCCAGCTGCTGCCAGTCAAGCGTCCACCATCAGCCCTCGCGGCCGCGGCCGCACCTGCTCGGCGTCGGCCTCATGGCGACGTCCAGGAGGATGATGTCCCCGTGCCGCGGCGCTCGGCCTCAGACTCAGACGTCGGCCGCGCCGAACTGGCGCCGCTGCTGGCCGTCTGCAGCGGCTACTTCATGGTCATTCTCGACGTCACCATCGTCAACGTCGCGGGGCCCGCGATCGGGCGCGATCTGTCGGCGTCCCGCACAGACCTGCAATGGATCATCGACGGGTACACGATCGCTTTCTTCGGGTTCTACGGCATGATCTTCGCCGCCAGCGGGTACTTCCAGCAGCGCGAGAACCTCAGCGCGACGGTGACCGGGCTGGCCCTGCGGCCGGCCGTGGCGGTGACGATAGTGGCCTCCGCGTTGTCGGCCCGATTGTCCCGCCGGTACGGGCACCGCCGGCTGATGCTTGTCGGCCTGACGACCGCAGCCGTCGGGTTGGCGGTCTGGGCGCTCGCCGGAGCGACGCCGAGCTACGCGCTCCTCGTTCTGGCCATGGTGGCGTGCGGCTTCGGCACGTCCTTCACGCTCACCGGTACCACGGCAACGGTGATGGAGGCGTCGCCGGCGGGTGATGCCGGTACCGCCTCGGCCGCGCTCAACACGGCTCGCCAGACCGGGTCGGCGGCCGGCGTCGCGATGAGCGGTTCGTTCGTTGCGGCACTCGGTCTCACCAGCGGGGTCAGTACCTTCATGCGGGTCGGGGCCGGGGGGTACCTCCTGGGCGTGCTGCTGACCATCCTCTGCGTGCCGCACCTCCCCGCGCGAGTCACCCCCGTCGAGTGAGCCATCGCCGACGGCGTACTCGGCACGGACGAAAGCTGGATGGTTGAGGCGAACCCGGGCAGTGACACAGCGTCGAGGGGCGGTCGCTCCGGCATACCGTGAGCATCACCACCGAGAGCAGCAGGAAAAGGTTCGGCCACAGAAGGAAGCCAATCTGCGCCTGTTTCAGTAGCGGCTCAGACCGGCTCGCGGACCGGTGCTGCATCGCCATCAGCGTCGATGGCTGATGGCATCGTCGGGTGGAATCCCTTCCATATCAACCAGACGGCGAGGACCAGCTCCTGCACCCCGATTGGGACGTTCAGCGCGACCTGCCCGCTCGACATGGTCTCGATTGCACGGAACAGGACGAGCAAGGCGCCGATGGCACCGAGCGTGGTGCCCGCCAAGCCCCAGAGCGAGAGCCAGCGAGGGATGAGCCGGGACCGGTAGAAGATCACGTAGTAGAGGCTTGCCCCGATGTAGAAGGCCAGCACTCCGGCGACGGCGGCGCCCTCGCGCAGGTCGCGCGCTAGCTCGCCGGACGCCTGTATGCCGGTGACGGCAGTCCCGCTGACCGCCAGGTGGTCGGACAGGGCTACCAGTACGAGCGTCCCGACGGCCGAGACCGCGTAGAACGTCCCCTCGATAAGCCGGAAGCCGACCGCTCCCAGCGCCATGCCGGCCGCGTAATGCCGCAACACGGGCCAGAGCGCGATCGCGATCGCCGCGCTGGTGAAGGCGGCCACCAGCTGGAACAGTGCCGCGGTGAGGATCTGATCTTGTTGCTGGGCAATGCCGCTCAAGAAGTCGGAACCCTCGAGATGCGAGCCCAGCAAGGCTGTAGCCACCAAGCTCGCGGTGGTCGCGGTGATGAACAGCACGCCCGCGGTGGTGGCGTGCCTGTTGCGTGTGTTCATTTCGGTTCCCTCGATTCCGTTCGTGCCGTGAGGTGTTGCCAGCAGGCTCGTTGCAGCATCTCCACCGGTCGGCGGCGACCCCGGTGCGTCGCTGCGAACCCGGAACTCACGCCGACGAAGGCCGTCGTGAGCATCTGCGACCGCAGCATCGTGCGGTTGTACGTCGGCTCGTTGCGTTCGTCGGCGACGAAGTCGAACACGTCCTCGACCGGCCGGTCGATGAGGATGTCACCCACGATTCGAGGCATCGGGCCTCAGCCTCCTGTGGACGTGTCCGAGTTCCTCAGTCAGGTCTGGTAGCAGATTCGGAAGACGGGGTAGTAAGGGGCGATGGCCTCGATCTCCTGGAGTGTGGGCTCTGCCTCGAGGCCGAAATAGAACTGAGCCTGCTTGGCTGCGGCGGAGCTGCCGCTGCGTTCCCGGCCCCGGCGAAGGTACTCGGCGATGACCGCCGGTCGATCGGGCGGCTGGATCTCCTCCAGGTGCACCCGCCGGGTTCCCCGACGGCGCACCAAGGCACGTCCGGAATCGGCGCGGACGTTGCGGACCCACTGAGCCTCGCCGGCGAGGGCGACGAGGTAGTCGTCGCCCTGGTATCGAGTCCGCAGGATCGGAATTCGCCGCGGCTTGCCTGTCGTGCGTCCCCGAACCACGAGCGTGACGGCGTCGTGCGGTGCCAATCCCAGCGAGGTCAACGGAATTCCCACGTGATTGAGTCGCTGATACCAGGCTGCCGGGGGCCGATAGCTCCGGCGTGCGGCGTAGTTCTGCGGATCCATGTATCCCGCCTTCGGGTAGCGCTCCTGGCTGCCGCCAGGACCATTCTCCCGGCCATCGGACCACTGGGATCGGGCAAGTGACTCCTGCCACGTCTGCGCGGAGCCGGTGGGCCACGGTATGCCGGGTCCCGGTGGGTCGGTCATGCCAAACGCGGCGTATGGCGCGC
>JBIOUP010000159.1:0-6034 GCA_044867305.1 Dermatophilaceae bacterium | reverse complement strand
CACCAGCCAGTCCCGCACGAACTGCTTGTCGTACGACGGCTGCGGTTGGCCCGGCTGCCATTGGTCGGCCGGCCAGAACCGCGACGAGTCGGGCGTCAGCACCTCGTCGGCCAGGACGACTGTGGGGCCGCCGGTGTGGTCGAGGTTTTGGCGATCGACGCCGAACTCCAGCTTGGTGTCGGCGATGATGATGCCGCACTCCCCGGCAACCTCGTTGCCGCGCGCCAGAATCCGTCGGGTGAGCACGTCGACGCGAGCGGCCAGCTGCGGGCCGATCCGGTTGCGAACCTGCTCTTGCGACAGCGGTTCGTCGTGCTCGCCGAGCGGCGCTTTGGTCGTGGGGGTGAAGATCGGTGTGGGCAGTTTGGAGCCGTCGACCAGCCCCTCCGGCAGGCCCACCCCCGAGACCGCGCCGGTGCGCTGGTACTCCTCCAGCCCGCCGCCAGTGAGATACGCCCGACCGACGCACTCGATCGGCACCATCTCCAGACGCCGCACGAGCACCCCTCGCCCTTCCACGGCGGCGGGCACGTCGGTCGACACGACGTGGTTGATGACCCCCTCGAGCTGGTCGTACCACCACAGCGTCAGCTGGGTCAGAATCCTGCCCTTGTCCGGGATCGGCGTGTCCAGGATGACGTCGTACGCCGAGATGCGGTCGGACGCCACGAACAACAGCACGTCGCCGCGAGGCTCGCCGGAGCCGGGATCCACCGGGGCATACAGGTCTCGCACCTTGCCCGAGTAGACATGGACGTAACCGGGCAGCTCGAGTCCGTTGACGCCGTTCATCTGCGCTCCTCTCCCAGGCCGATCTCCCCACGAACCGCGCGCAATGCGATGTCGGAGCGGTAGTGCGAGCCGGCCAGGCTCAACCGCTTGACCGCACGGTATGCCGTGTCGCGGGCCGTCTCGAGGTCGGCACCGAGCGCCACGACGTCAAGGACTCGCCCGCCAGCCGAGACCAGCTCACCACTGTCGTCGCGGCGGGTGCCGGCGTGCAGCAGGTAGGCCCCGTCAACGTCGGCTGCGTCCTGCAGGCCCGTGAGCGGATCGCCGGTTCGCGGCGTCGACGGGTAGCCCTCGGCCGCCAGCACGAGGACGACAGCGGATTCGGGCCGTTGGCGCAGCGGTCCGTACTCATCGAGCCGCCCGGTCGCGGCCGCCATGAGCAGACCACCCAGGGGCGTCACCAGCCGTGCCAGCGAGGCTTGCCCGTCGGGGTCGCCCAACCGGGCGTTGAACTCGACGACGCGCATGCCGCGGGTGGTCAGCGCCAGCCCGACGTAGAGGACGCCGATGAACGGCATACCGCGTCGGTGCATCTCCTCGACCGTCGGCTGGGCGATCCGGGCGACGACCTCGTCCGCGAGCGTGCGAGGCGCCCACGGCAATGGCGAATAGGCGCCCATGCCGCCGGTGTTCGGGCCGCGGTCCCCGTCGCCGACGCGTTTGAAGTCCTGTGCCGGCGCAAGCGCGAGGACCGTCTCGCCGTCGGTGATGCAGAACACCGATACCTCCGGCCCGTCGAGATACTCCTCGACGACGAGCCGGCCGTCCTGCTTGGCCAAGCACGCCCGAGCGTGCGCCAGTGCAGCAACCCGATCGTCCGTGACGACAACACCCTTCCCGGCCGCGAGCCCGTCGTCCTTCACGACGTGCGGCGCGCCGAACCCGTCGATGGCCGCGGCAACCTCGGCCTCGGTCGTGCACACGTGTGCCAGGGCGGTGGGGACCCCCGCAGCCGCCATGACCTCCTTGGCGAAGGACTTGCTGCCCTCGAGCCTCGCCGCCTGGGCCGACGGGCCGAACACGGCATACCCATCGTCGCGAAGCACGTCGGCGACGCCCGCGACGAGGGGTGCCTCGGGGCCGATGACGACCAGGTCGACGGTATGCCGGGCGGCCAGGTCGCGCACGGCAGCGGCGTCGGTGACCTGCGCGAGGGGCTCGCACTGAGCCAGCTGCGCAATCCCGGGATTGCCGGGCGCGGCGAGAACCTCGTCGACAGCCGAGTCGGCGGCTAAGGCACGCACGAGCGCGTGCTCGCGGGCCCCCGACCCGATGACGAGCACCTTCACGACCCACAGCCTTGCATATGCCCCCTGATCACCGGGTGGGCGCCACTGGACGGACAGTCTCCGCCCCCGGCGCGGGCAACCGACGCTGTTCTGGGCCGGCGCACAACGAAGACGGCGCCCTCGGGAGGCAGGGGGTACACCCGAGGGCGCCGCGGCGACGCATCACCAGTGTGGGAGCATCGCTCGGCCGGTAGCCGATGTCGTAACACTTTCAAACGACTGCAGCCAAGTAAAGGGCGTCGGTGGCGGGGTAGTGTCAATGTCGGTTTCCCGCCACGGGACGTGAAACCTCCCGTCGCACAAGGAAGGTCAATGCTTGTGACGAGGCGCACCCCGGTCGCCGGGCCGGCCATAATCCTGCCCGCCGAGCTCGCCGAGCTCTACGCGGATCCGCAGGCGGAAGCGGTGCTCACCGCGGTGTATCGAGCCATCCTCTCCGACCCCACACCGTCGCGCGAACGCCTCGTCGACGCCGGCTTTCCGGCCTCGTCCGTGGACCCGGCTTTGCGGGCACTCGTGCGCCACCGCCTCATCGACATGGCCATCGACGGCCAGATCGCGCCCCTTCCTCCCGACGCGGCGCTGCCGGCCTTCGCACGGCGGATCGAGCGGCATGCCGAGTCGTTGCTCGCCTCTTCGGTGGAGCTGTCGCGCCTGTACCGCGACGCCCGGGAACGCCCGGACCGGTTCGGCACCGACCAAGTGCGCTTGCTCTACTCCATGGATGAAGTCGGCCAGGCGGTCGGCGAGATCACGGGTCGGGGGCGCGAGCGCTTGTTGGCCATGCGCGCCCCAACCCAGCGGATCATCGCGGTGGCGTCGTCGCCGCCAGAGGTCATCGCTGCGCCGATCCGCAACGCCGAGGGCGTCGTTCTGCGGGCGAGGGTCGTGTACGACACCAGGCTGCTGGAGATACCCGACGCGATCGCTCGCCTTGGCCTGCGCGCGGTCGCCGAGGAGCAGCGGGTCTGCCCGGACCTGCCCTTCACCACCACCGTGGTCGACGACGACCAGGCCGTCGTGGACCTCACGCTGCCCGGCCAAGTCGGCCCGGTCGGCATCGTGCTGACCGCCGCCCCGCTTGTCCGGCCGATCCTGGCGGTGCTGGAGCGGCTCTGGGAGTTCGCGTCTCCGTTGCCCCGGGCAAACAGCCCATCGGGCCTGGATCCCCGCGAGGAGCAGGTGCTGCTCATCCTGGCCAGCGGAGCGAGCGACGCCACCATCGCCCGTCAGCTAGGGGTGTCCCAACGCACCGTGGAACGGCGGATCCGAGCGATCCTGGACGCCCTCGGCGCCGAGTCACGTCTCCAGGCCGGCCTGCTGGCCAAGCAGGCCGGCTGGCTGTAGCTGTGCGCTGCGGCCCGGGCTCGGTCGGCACACGCTGCCGTACCACGCGTTCGGCAGGACCGAACTCGCTAGACTGAGCGATTCCACCCCGGGCCGATCCGGGGCTCCCGACCCAACGGACAGACGCGTGACCTCGACGAGCAGCTCGCCCGATCGCGAGCCTTCGCCAGCCGACGCGGCCGCCACCGCACCAGTCGAGCAAGGCAGGACCCTGGCCGCCGAGCTGGCCAACGAGCAGGCCTACGTGGACCGCGTGTATGCCGAGCTGGCCAAGGCATCACGCCGGGCCCGGCTGGTCGCCGCCGAGGGTCACGCCCGGGCCCGGAGCGAGCGCAGCGGCGGCGTCCGCGAGGAGGAGCTCACCGGACTGTTCGAACGCGACGCCCTGGTCTTCCATGCCGCCCGCCGCCAGCACGCGCTGGACAGCCAGTACGAGGGGCTCGTCTTCGGCCGCCTGGACATCGAGCACGCCACTGGCCAGGCCGGCGACGGCTCCACGGCCTGGGAACCAAGCGGAGCAGGGCCTGCTCGACCGCAGACCCGGGCCGAGCCTGACCCTGCCGGGTCGGAGCGCGAGGTGCGCTACATCGGCCGCCTCGGGGTGCGCGACGACGACTACGAACCCCTCGTCATCGACTGGCGGGCACCGGCAGCGTCACCGTTCTACCGGGCCACACCCGTCGAGCCCCTCGACGTGCTTCGCCGGCGCGTGCTGCGATGCCAGGGCGACCGGGTGGTCGGCATCGAGGACGACCTCATGGTGCCCGAAGCTCCCGATGACCTGGTCGTCATCGGCGACGGGGCGCTGATGGCGGCGCTCACCCGAAGCCGTGGCCCCCGCATGCGCGACATCGTCGCGACCATCCAGCGCCATCAGGACGAGGCGATCCGCTCCCCCGGCCGCGGGGTCACCGAGATCACCGGCGGCCCCGGCACCGGCAAGACCGTCGTCGCCCTGCACCGCGCGGCATACCTGCTCTACTCCGACCGCCGCCGGTACGAGGCCGGAGGGATCCTGGTGGTGGGCCCCTCGGCGGCCTACACGGCATACATCGAACGGGTGCTGCCTTCCTTGGGTGAGGAGAGCGTGACGCTGCGCTCGACCGGAGACCTCGTCGACGCGGTGTCCGCGCAGCGCCATGACCCGCCGGTGGCCGCCGCCATCAAGGGGTCGCTGCGGATGCGCGAGGTGCTGGCTCGGGCGGCGCGCGACCTGGTGCCGGGGGCACCTGCGCAGTTCCGGGCGTTCATCGCGGGTGAGGCGGTGCGGATCGACAGCGCGACTCTGGACCAGATCCGGGTCGCGGTGACCCGCCAGCAGCAGCGCAACCTGGCTCGTGACGCAGTCGCGGCGGCGCTGGGAGAGGCGGCCTTCCGGGCGTCGCACCACCCAGAGCGGGCCGACTTCCTGGAGCGCTTCGCCGACCACCTGGAGGTCGAGTCCTTCCTCGCGCAATGGTGGCCGCAGGTCGACCCGCGGGAGGTGCTGCTGTGGCTGGCCGAGCCGGACCGGCTGTCCCGGTATGCCGAGGGGCTGCTCGGGGAGTCGGAGTCGCAGGTGCTGCTGGACTCGATGCAGGTTGCACTGCGAACCGGGACCTGGTCTATCGCCGATATCGCGCTGATCGACGAGCTGGTCACGCGGGTGGGGCCGGTTCGCCCGCCGGTGGAGCAGGATCGCGGGTTTTTCGAGATCGACGAGCTCGACGACTTCGATAGCTACGGGGTTTCCCCGATGCGCCTGCCGGGCACCGGGAGTGACGGCGCCGACTGGGGCGAGCACCCGGCATACTCCACCGTTCCGCACGACGCGCGGGACCGGCTGCTGCAGGGCCGGATCGACCGGGCCGCCGAGTATGCGCACGTCCTCGTCGACGAGGCGCAGGACCTGTCGCCGATGCAGTGGCGGATGCTCGGACGGCGTGCTCGGGGCGCGTCGTGGACGGTCGTAGGGGACGCGGCGCAGAGCTTCTGGCCCGATGCCCCCGAGTCCCGGCTGGCCCGGGTCGAGGCGTGGGGCGGCCAGGAGCATCGGGTGTTCCACATGGACACCAACTACCGCAACGCCCGGGAGATCTTCGACTACGCGGCGGCGGTGATCCGCGAGCAGGTGCCCGATGCCGACTTCCCCGAGGCCGTGCGAGTCACCGGGGTCGCGCCGGTGGAGGAGGTCCTCGGCCCGGACCTGGTGGAATCGGTGCGGCCGGCCGTGCTGCGCTCGCTCGAGCAGGTGGAGGGCTCGGTCGCGGTGATCGCACCGCTTCGGTATGCCGGTGCCCTGGCGGCGCTGGAGCAGCTCGACGGGGGGCGGGTGCGGGTGCTGGATGCGCTATCGACGAAGGGGCTGGAGTACGACGCGACTGCCGTTGTCGACCCGGACGAGATCGTGCGCGAGTCCGCCGGCGGGATTCGCACGCTTTACGTCGCGCTGACGAGAGCTGCCCATCGGATGACCGTCCTGCGGCCCTGACGTCGAGTGGGCGCCTGACGTCGAGTGGCGGCCCGACGTCGAGTGGCCGCCCTGACGTCGAGTGGGCGCCTGACGTCGAGTGGCCCAGCGGACGTCGAGTGGCGGCCCTGACGTCGAGTGGGCGGTAGATGCTGTT